>CAZJWI010000200.1:0-40810 GCA_964549485.1 uncultured Flavobacteriaceae bacterium | reverse complement strand
GATTTCTTCTGGAGTGTAATTTATAGGACCCAATAGTTCTAGATTTTTTTGCATGATCTCACCACCAGCTCTATTGACGAGTACCTCGTAAATACCTGAGATAAGCGACACCTTATAATCAACGTTGGCCATTATGGCTGCTCCTTCTGCCATTTTTTGAACCCGCTCATACACTGGCATCATCCCTTCTCTTTTTGTATCACGTACCCGCATCCATAGACGAGCATAATCAGGTACCACGTTTACCACCTGACCTCCATCCTGAATATGGTAGTGCATACGAACAGTAGGTTTGACGTGCTCTCTGTAATAATTGATGCCGGTAGTGTACAACTCTAAAGCGTCAGAGGCCGATCTTCCATTCCAGGGATCGGCACTGGCATGGGCTGCCTGCCCAAAAAATTCAACTTTAAAATCGACCAGCGCCAAGGAGCTTTGCACATCGGCTTTAGTGCTTGCAGACGGATGCCAGCTTATATTGACATCTACACCATCCCAAATGCCATCTCGAACCATCCATATTTTTCCGAAAAACTTTTCTTCTGAGGGCGTCCCCATAAATTTTACGGTTCCTTTAATTTTACCAGCCTCAATTAGTTCTTTAACAGCAATAGCAGCACCAAGACTACCAGCGCCAAACAGGTTGTGACCACAGCCATGACCAGCAGCACCTTCGTTTAAAGGCGCCTTTGTGGGTTGGGCCTTTTGAGAAATACCCGGAAGAGCATCAAACTCACCTAATACACTTATCACAGGACTTCCTGAACCATAAGTGGCTGCAAAGGCTGTTGGCATTCCGGCTACGCCACGCTCTACCGTAAATCCTTGTTGCTCGGCATAGTCAGCCAAAATTTTGCTCGATTGTTTTTCTTCAAATGCCGTTTCGGCAAGTGCCCAGACTTTATCAGAGATATCGATTAGTGCTTCTTTATGCTTTTCGATAGATTTGACAATGGCTTTTTTGTTGGCACTCATTTTTTGGGCAGTCACACTGCAGGATAGCAATATAACAGCCAGAAAGGCAATAAATGATTTCATGGGTAGTTGGTTTTGTTGATTGGTTCTAAGATACACAATTCAATACGTTTAACCATATCAGCCCATTAAATCACTATTTACATTAAAAACATGCGTATTTAGTAGAAGAGTAATAATGTAGGGATCAATTAACTCACAGCCGCTTTATAGACCTTTAAACAGCGCTCGCGTGCCGCTTTGTGATCTACTATTTTATCAGGGTATGACAGTTCTTGTAAGTCTTCAACCCAGGTATTGATATACTCTTTCTCCTTATCAAACTTATCGATCTGGGTCATTGGATTAAAAATTCGGAAATAGGGAGCAGCGTCTACTCCTGAGCCTGCAGCCCATTGCCAGTTACCTACGTTAGAACTCATTTCATAATCTAATAACTTTTCGGCAAAATAAGCTTCACCCCAACGCCAGTCTATCAGTAGGTGTTTGCATAAGAAACTCGCTACGAGCATCCGGACTCTATTGTGCATATATCCAGTTTTATTGAGCTGTCGCATACCTGCATCTACTAATGCGTACCCCGTTTTGCCCTCACACCATTTATTAAACTCGGTTTCATTATTGCGCCACTCGATACGATCGTACTTGGACCTAAAAGCCTTGTCTTTGGTCTCTGGATAGTGATAAAGTATTTGCATAAAGAACTCACGCCATATTAGTTCACTCCAAAAAACTTCATTGGTTTGCGCGATGGCCTTTCGCACCATCTTTCGCACGCTTACGGTGCCAAACCTTAAATGAGGCCCCAGACGAGAAGTACCCTGCTGTGCTGGATAATTACGAGTGTCTTCATAAGATTCGATAAGTGTGGGTGTCACCTCATAATCGGGAACGCTTATAGGGGATTTGGTGAAGCCCATGTCTGATAAGCTAAGATTAGGCAACCTGCTGTGTTTGATAAGATTTGACAATACCTGTGAGGTGTAGTGCATTTCCAAATCCTTATCAGGATCAAATTGTTCTTTCCATTTATTTTTATACGGGGTATAAACCACATAAGGATCCCCATCTGCCTTGACAATTTCACCTTTTTCAAATATCACCTGATCTTTATAGCTATGAAGAGGAATATCATGTTTATCTAACAACTCAGCAATGGCTGTGTCGCGCTCTTTGGCATAAGGCTCGTAATCTGTATTGGTATAAACGGCCGTTACCTCAAAATCTTCTAAGAGTTGAGAAAATATAGCCTTAGGTTTTCCATAATACATGGCCAGAGAGCTGTCGTGCTCTTGTTGCATCTCGTCCCGCATTTTTTGAAGCGTCTCATATATAAAGCTTACTCGTGCATCATCCTCGGGTAATTTGTCTAAAATCTCACGATCAAAAATAAATATGGGTAATACAGGATGATCAGCTTTAAGAGCATGGTAAAATCCGACATTGTCGTCTAATCGCAAATCTCGACGAAACCAAAAAATAGAAACAGCGTCACGGGCCATAGAAAATCGAATTAAATAATAGTAAAGGTCTTTGCTTAGGAAATGTTCAAGGTACTCATTCCGCCATCAACTCCCAAAACTTGACCAGTAATCCAACTGCTTTCGTCGCTTAGTAAAAAGCTAGCTACATTGGCAATATCGGCAGGTTGGCCTACGCGTTTTAATGGGTGGCGCTTATCCATCATTTCCTTCTTTTTATCGTTGCTCAATAATCTACTGGCCAGTGGTGTATCGGTTAGGGAAGGAGCAATCACGTTCACTCTCATTTTTGGTGCGTACTCTGCCGCTAGCGCCTTGGCAAAACCTTCAATAGCACCTTTGGCTGCTGCTACACTAGTGTGAAATGGCATACCTACTTTTACGGCTACGGTACTAAAAAATACCAAACTCGGTTGTTCGGCCTTTTTGAGGTGTCCCATAACCTGATGCACTGTATTTACCATATGGAGGAAATTGAGCTCCATATCTTCTCTAAATACATCCATACTCAGATTGCTAAAAGGTTTGAGGTTAATCGTACCAGGGCAGTAGACAAAACCGTCCAAATGTTCTGGTAGTTGCTCAAGATTCAAACGATCTTCTTCTACGTCGTATTGGATGTGATCGATATCCAAATTGCCTAGTTTGTCATTGGTTCTCGACGCTACGTAGACATTGTGATTGCTGTTGAGTTTGGAAGCAATTTCAAATCCGATTCCGTGGCTTCCACCTATTAATAGTATATTCTTTCTCATAGTCTATATTTAGTGTTTTTAGAAACTAGCTATTGTTTATTTGGCATTATATTCGCCAAACAAAGCGGTAAGCTTTCTAGTGCGATATTCAAAAATTTCCTCGAGCTTAGGTTTGACTAATATAGGATGCATCCATTGACCCAAAATACCAGCTGGTAGTTTGTAATCAACAATATCTTCCATCTCAACACCTCCGGGAATCTCTTTGATAAAGTGTTTGTGATGCCATAAGGCATAAGGACCAAAACGTTGTTCGTCTACAAAATACTCTTGGTCTTTTACATGAGTGATTTCTGTAACCCATTTGGTTTTAATTCCCATAATGGGAGTGACGATGTATTGGATGAGTTGCCCAGGATACATAGGACGATCTGCGCCAGATAGAATATGAAACCCCATGTATTCTGGAGTAATCGCTTTCAAGTTTTTAGGGTCTGAGAGAAACGACCAGGCCGTAGCCACATCGATGGGTAAATTTTGTTTGGAGTGTAACCTATAGATCTTCATACGTGAATTTATAGGTTAAAAGTACTACGAATTTGTTTAATCAAGAAGAAGAAATGGTTAAACAAAAATTAAAATTTCTTAACCAGTTAGCAGTTAGGGGCATCACAGCATTGTTCGTCTTTAACTAGTTTGCAACTTACTACCGCGAGTGTAGCTCCAATAAAAGGAGCCGTGAGGTAGAGCCACAGATGTTGCAAATTGCCAGACAAAAGAGCTGGGCCTAATGAACGAGCAGGGTTCATGGAAGCTTTGGTCATAGGACCCGCAAACATCGCTTCTAACAGGACCACACCGCCTATAGCTATTCCGGCTATAATTCCAATTTCTTTAGCACCCGTAGACACATTTATAATGACCAGCATTAAAAAGAATGCTAACAAAATTTCTAATACAAATGCCTTGTAGGGTTCAAAGGAGGGTAGGGTAGCCCCCAAAAATTCACTTTCAGGGAACAAAAATAAGAGCAGGCTACTAGCGGCGATAGCGCCAAGACATTGAGCAAGTATGAATTTAGGAACTTCTCTCCATGCAAATTTTTTGGCGTAAGCAAAAGCTACGGTCACCGCAGGATTAAAATGGGCTCCAGAGATATCACCAAAAGCATAAATCATAGCCATTACAATTAATCCCCATGTAATGGCGACTCCTGGATGGGTGACTGCACCGCCGGTAATTTCATTTATGGTCATAGCTCCCGTACCACAAAACACCATTGAAAACGTGCCTAATGTTTCTGCGATGTAACGTTTCATTTTACTCAATTTTTGACAAAGATAAGCACTGGTTTATTAGGATTTTGTTAACAATTGCTGATGTATCAAATAGTACTTTTGTAGAAAGACGCTTGGGTACGGCTATTTTTATATAGTACCAGCTATCATTTGCGTAAACAACTAATTAAAACCATACATGATGAAAAAATTATTAATCCTTGCCGCACTGGCTATTTGCACACTTGGTGTGACGGCTCAAATTACAACTCCTGCCCCTAGCCCGGCAGCCGAAATGGAACAAGTAGTGGGTCTTACAGATGTTACTGTAACCTATTCTAGACCTAATATGAGAGGTAGAACCATTTTTGGTGATCTCGTACCTTACGGAAAAATGTGGCGCACTGGTGCCAATAAAAATTCGGTGATCAGTTTTTCTACAGATGTAACCATTGGAGGTAAGGAAGTAAAGGCAGGTTCTTATGCTATTTTTACCAAACCTATGGCAGACAATTGGGAAGTGTATTTCTACAGCGATACAAATAATTGGGGTACCCCTCAAAAATGGGATGATGCCAAGGTAGCCGCCATGGTTAAAGTACCAGTTCAAAAAATGCCAATGCAAGTAGAGTCTTTTACCATGACTATTGATGATTTGTCTAATGATGGTGCTCACCTGGGTATACTTTGGTCTGATGCTTACGTAGCCGTGCCTTTTGGCGTGCCTACAGATCAAATGGTGATGGCAGATATCAAACAAACAATGGCAGGTCCATCTGCTGGAGATTATTATGCAGCTGCGGTCTATTTAGCCTCTAATGACAAAGACATTAATAAAGCCAAAATGTATATGGATAAGGCAATGGCTATGACTAAAGAGCCAAAATACTGGCAATTGCGTCAACAGTCATTGATACTCGCTAAAAGCGGTGATAAAAAGGGAGCGATAGAAGCGGCCAAAAAGTCATTGGCTGGAGCAACCGAGGCCAACAATATGGATTATGTAAAAATGAACAAAGATTCATTAAAAGAATGGGGCGCCAAATAAGACAGCCCTATTTAGTAGACCTAAAAAAACGCCTGTAGTTAATAGCTACAGGCGCTTTTTTTATATAGATTAGGATATGATTTATGAACTTTTCTCTTTAGACAATTCTTTTAATACCTCTATTATCTCTCCAGCCTGAGCTGTACCCACAAAAAAAGCACTGCGCCTATCTGTGGTAGGAACGTAAAGCGCTGGCCCTGGTCTCGTATTTAAAAAAACGCCCTTTGGACTAATACGATAGCCTATACCGTAATACAAGGGTATTTTCTCGATACGGGCTTGAGAGATGTCTAGTTGATGAATATCAAACTGTTTTTTTAACCAACCTACACCAAAGTATGCCTTAGCAGTAGTAGCGGTAATCACAATTTTAAGCTGGTAAAATGCGAGGCAAATCAAGATAAAAAGTGTTGCCAGACCTAGTGCAAGTATCAGCGGAATAGGCTTGGTGCCCCATTGATAAATACCAGCAAGGATTACCCAGATAGCGAGAAGGCTAAAAAGCGTTACAAACCACCACAACGATTGTGTCTCACTATAGTATATTTTTTCTTCTTCCATCTTATAGGTGATATGAAAGCCCGATTTGCTGACGAACTTGATCTAACAGCTGCATAAGCTGTCTGCTCTTTTGCCAAGTCATTCGATTGCTTTCTGTTTGTTTTTGGTTTAGCCTTTGGTGACAGTGTACAATCTCATAGTGATAGCCATTATACTGAGTAGGAAATTCAAAAGTTTCACTAACTCCATTTTTGGTAATGCGCACTGTAGCTGGCTGGTGAAATCGCGGTAATATTTCAATCTGTCCATGCTCAAAATAGAGCGTAGCAGTGGTAGGCGTTTGTTGATCCAGGGCCGAAAATAGACTAGCTTGAACGCCTTTTGGATAACCAAGTGTCATCTTACAATGATGATCAACTCCTGTTGGCCCTATGGCAGCGGTCGCGTCAATATCTAGCGGCATGCCCAAAAAACTCAAGGCCGCAAATAAGGGGTAGATCCCTACATCGTACAAACTGCCCCCACCTAGAGCTTTATTAAATAATCTTCCGTTTGGGTCATAATCGGCTTTAAAGCCAAAATCTGCTTCTAAGCCTTTAATAGCGCCTAAGTCACCACTTTCTTGTTGGTCCAGTACAAAGTTGAAGTGTGGTAAAAATTGCGTCCATAAGGCCTCCATCAAAAAGACTGTTTGGTCCGTGTTATTGTCATTATACGCTTTCGCGAAAGCGAGCATCTCATCAACCTCTTGTAGATTCATAGCAAATGCCTTCTCACACAGCACCGACTTGCCTGCTTGCATACAGAGAATACTGTGTTCTTTATGAAACATATGTGGAGTAGCGATATAAATGATATCTAGCTCAGAGTGGAGGGCTAAGTCTTGGTAACTATCAAAAGCATGAGCTACCTTATAGCTTTGAGCGAAAGTCTTGGCCTTGGCTAATGACCGGCTGCCTACCGCATGAAGTTGTGCACCTTCTGTTCTAACTAGATCTTCGGCAAATTTATGTGCAATTTTGCCACAACCTAAAATTCCCCATCGTATCATGTTGTTTGTTTACATTGAAAGTTGTGCAGATGATGGTTTGGAGTTTTTGCTTAGCAGCTGTATGATCAGCGCGAGTATGACCGTAATAACACAGCCCAAAAAGTTTAACCAAAGATAACTTAGTAGCGGCTCACCACCATTTTGTTTTATTCTAAATATAGCAAAATAAAATATTCCTATAATCAGGAGTTGAGATATAAGTGCAGCTACAAAGACAGCATTGCTTTTGACATACCTAATAAAAAAGGCGAGTACAAATATTCCTAAAACAGTACCGTAGAAGATGGACCCGATGATATTTACTAATTCTATCAGATTTTCAAATAGGCTGGCGGTACAGGCTACGATTATGGCAAGTACACCCCACATCAGCGTAAACCCTTTGGTCGCTTTGACAAAGTGGTTTTGGTCTTTGTCTGATTTGACATTGCGTTTGTACAGATCTATAGCTGTGGTCGAACCCAAGGCATTAAGCTCGGAAGCCGTAGATGACATTGCGGCAGACAGAATAACGGCTAGTAGCAACCCTACCAAACCGCGTGGTAAGTTGTTGAGAATAAAATGAATGAATACGTAATCCTTGTCATTGGTCTCGGCTTCAGGTGCTGCCTTAGCGATCAAGGTTTTTGCCTCTTCTCTCAGCGCTCTATTTTGATCGAGGTAGTACCCCATCCATGAAATGGTTTCACCATCGCGATCATAGACATCGAGCTGCTGATCTTTGGCATAATTAAAGGCCGCTGCTTTTTGATAGCGTTCTACCCGGTCCAAACGAGTTTCTATTTCTTTATACTGAGCTGCATATTCAGAATTTCTTACAGCTTCTTCTGCCTCTGGATTAAAATGTAGTGGAGCACTATTAAATTGGTAAAAGACAAATACCATAACTCCTACTAGGAGTATAAAAAATTGCATAGGCACTTTGAGCATACCGTTAAAAATCATCCCCAGTTGCATCTCTCTTACGTTTTTCCCAGCGAGATAGCGTTGTACTTGACTTTGATCTGTCCCAAAGTAAGACAACATCAAAAAAGTACCACCTATCAATCCCGTCCAGACGGTATATCTGTTGTCAAGATCAAAAGAAAAATCGAGTAGTTGCATCCTATCACCGCCCCCTGCAATTTCTAAAGCCTTGGTAAAATTAATAGATTCAGGAAGTTGTTTTAAGATATAGTAAAAGGCGATAAACATCCCTAAAAAGATGACACCCATTTGTTGTTTCTGAGTAACGCTTACTGCTTTGGTGCCGCCAGATACGGTATATAAAATAACCACAATACCTATGGCGATATTAAGGGTGGTTAGATCCCAGCCCAACACTGCCGATAATATAATCGCTGGGGCGTATATGGTAATACCTGCCGCAAGACTGCGCTGAATAAGAAATATCACAGCCGCTAGCGATCTTGTTTTTAAGTCAAATCGGCTCTCTAAATATTCATAAGCTGTATATACTTTAAGCTTGTGATAGATAGGGATAAACACCATACAAATAATTACCATAGCTATAGGAAGCCCGAAATAGAATTGGACAAACCCCATACCACTGTAAAAACCCTGACCCGTGGTAGACAAAAAGGTGATGGCGCTAGCCTGAGTCGCCATAACAGACAGCCCTACCGTCCACCACTTGGAGGTATTGCCTCCCTTTATATATTCTTCTACATTGCTGCTACCTTGGGTTTTATAAACGCCATAAACGACAATAAAAATCAGGGTACAGGTCAGTACAATCCAATCGAGTGTTTCCATATTATGCAAATTTTCGCATGAGCATAAAAAACACTAAAATATAGATGATGTTTACTAGTAGCACTAACGAGTAACTCTTTTTCCAGACAAACTTTGGTTTTTCTTTCATATTACTGTTTGATAGTTTGCGGTTGCTGTTGCCCTACAGAAAGCATATTGGCAAACAATTTATAAGCTCCAGAAACTCCCGCAGGTAGCTCTCTAAAAAAACTAAGCCCAGTGTAAATGTAATGTCCTTCGCCATAAGGAGCAATTAATAAACTTCCATCCTTAGGGGTTTCTCCCTTGTCGTTCATAGATAGAATAGCGGTGTATTCACTGTCCCATTGATTAGGAAAATAGAGTCCGCGTTCTTGAGTCCAGCCTTCAAAGTCTTTGGCCGTGATTTTATTCGGGAAATTAATGAGCGGATGCTCTTTTGCCAAAATTCTCACCTCGCTCAATTCGTCTGTAACGCGATCTCTAGAGAGTTGTAGCGGGTAAGGTGATCCAATTTTAGTATTCCCCCAACGGCCGCTCGTATTGTATTGAGCAATCATAGTACCGCCGTTTTTGACGTAGTCTAACAGTAAGGGTTGTACCTGTTGCATGGCTTCAACTACGTTATAAGCTCGTATCCCAACTACGACCGCATCAAATTGTGATAGCCTATCTGGGGTGATATTTGTGGGATCTAAGATCGCAACCTGATACCCCATTTGCCTTAGGTAATCGGGAACGGCGTCTCCAGCACCTTGAATATATCCAATATAATCGCCTTTGCGTTTGATATCCAGACGCACAATTTTGGCTTGTGCAGGTAAGAACAAGGTTTGTAGTGGTATGTGTTCATAGTCAATCTGAACCATTTCCTTTTGATAAACGCCCTCTTGAGTAGTAACCTCGGCTATAATGTTGGCTTCAGATTCTGTATCGGGTGGGGTCACGGTAAAGCTAAAACTGCGTTGCTCACCTTTTTTCAAATTCGAAAAGCTTTGAGATTTAGAGATGGTCCAGTTTTTTGGAGCTTTGAGCTGCACACTGCCCGTTAGTTGATCTCGATGTGCAGAAACCGTGGCTATAATCTCTTTGGGTTGCGCTTTCGCGAAAATTTGCACTTTACTATCCAAAGCAACCGAAGCAGCGGGTACTACTTCAAAGGGTTCATAAACCTCTCCCTTGACGCGATCATTGTATTTATAAACGATGGGCTGCTTATAGCTTAGTAAGGTACCATCGATTCGTATTTGAAATTGAACCGTGTTATTTCTAGGAGTTTCTGGCTGTCCAATCAAGTTTTGATCTTCAACGTGATACATGCCCAATGATCCTTCTTTTTGCAACCAATACGCATCGGTCGATAAAAAGGAGGGGTTTACGGCTATAGTTTTTTGGGTAGTCCAGGGCGTGTTGTTTAAAAGCATCTTATCAGAAGCTAAAGTAGTTGAGGTTGGACTCAGTACAGCGGCTTGTAGTTGAATAGGAATTGAGGATCTATTGGTCGCTTCTAATGAGAGCGTTATTGAATCACCCAATGTAACCATTTGAGAGGAAGCCTTGGCCTCCAAGTAAAGGCCTGCACAGGCTTTAATAAGCGCTTTAACTTCTGAACTTTTAATAGATTTCCAATGAGTATCATCTATATCTTGAATAGCGTTGTAGATGTCGATTAAAGCCGCTACGCTGTTTTGGGGTGCTTTAAAGTCGTAATTTTCAATGGCTTGGGCTACCAGATAACCAATTTTTTGCCCCCCCTTCACACGATTCCATGAAGTATCAATACCTTCAAAGATGTCATTGTTAGAAGGCATACTTCCTTTGATTAGTTCAAAATAAGTTTCATTTATGCCACGTCTACCGGTATTGCCAAACCCTTGAGATTTGTGCTGACTTCGGCTTAGCGCCGATATTTCTGTATTAGAAAGACCCAATCCTGGATAGTAAGTACCCACATCTACCTTTACCAAGTTTGATTTATCCGCTTTCGCGAAAGCTTCCCTACTTCCATAAAACCACCAGGAGGTATTAAAGAATTGACGTTTTGGTGACCAGGGTGTGGTGTATTTCAATTGATCAGGATACACCGTTTCTTGGCCGGCCAAATCAAAGGCTTCTACCGATAACATAGCACTTGAGGTATGATGTCCATGCGTACTACCCGGAGAACGATGATCAAATCTGTTAATAATCACATCGGGTTTAAAATTGCGTATAGTCCAAACGACATCGCTTAGCACTTCATCCTTATTCCAGATGGCAAGGGTTTCATCGGGATGTTTGGAATACCCAAAATCATTGGCTCTGGTAAAGCGTTGCTCACCGCCGTCTGTAGCACGTGCGGCCAGTAATTCTTGAGTTCTAATAACCCCTAAAAGTTCTCGCAGCTCAGGTCCGATAATGTTTTGCCCTCCATCTCCTCTGGTAAGTGATAAATAGGCTGTTCGAGCCTTGACCGTATTGGCAAAATAGGAGATAGCGGTGGTGTTTTCGTCATCAGGATGAGCGGCTACATAGAGCACCGAACCTAGGAAATTAAGCTTCTTTAAGTCTTCATAGATCTCTGAAGCGGTTGGCTTTTCTGGTTTAAGAGTAATACCTTGTGCATTAATTGTAGTGACAAGACTAACACAAAACAGTAAAAATAGAGTACAAATATGGCGCATGATGGTGATTCTAATGAGTCCTTTCAAATATAGCCAAATTGATTTCCAGCCTTAATGCTTTAGGGTTTCTTTAACGTTTAATCGAGGTCTTCATAAGGCGCTAGCGGCAGCTCTGCATTTTTTTCAACGATTTGTGTTTCTACACCTTTCTCAACCAATGTCACTCCCTTTTGGAGCAGCATATTATTGGGGTAGGTATGGAGGCCACCTTCATCTGTCCTAAGATTAATATGAAAGGCCTTGATATCTTCAATGACAGCTATGATAGGAAAGTCTTTGTCGTGAATTTTGATACGGTCTCCAATTTTATAGGGTAGGGTAAAAAAAATGATCACACCAGAGGTTACATTACTAATAATAGACCATTGCGCAAAGAAACCTATCCCAATCACTGCAAATATCGATGAAGCCAGCCATCCTATGTCTTTAGGATGAATACTCCAGATAGCAAATCCTAGTAATGTCGCGATGCCAAAAAGCGTGATATCGACATATTTCATAATAAGTCTGGCACGCTTGGCTACTTTATTTTGATGTCTGGAGAACCGCAGTACAAGATAGTTGATCGTAATTCTTAGGATTAGAAGTATGCCCAAGGCGATAGCGCTTAGTACAATTTCATCATGGTATTTTTCCATAAACTAATGTGTTGGGTCTTTTACTCGAGACCTAAGGTGTTTCTTAAATTGCTATCCGCATTGCTATTCTTACTCCAGTAGGGGCTTTTAATCGTTTTAATGGCAGTGGCTTTGGTGGTTAAGGTTTGAGCTTTGGAGCCAAAACCACTTGAAAAGCGTTCTTCCCACCCTAAAATGCCAAAAGGAAACGCTTGCTCATAGGTAATTTCAAGACTGCGGTTTAACTCTGGATAATTTAAGGTATAGGTTTCATTTGTTAAAATTGCTGTGGCGCGGTAGGCCTTAATAGGAAGATGCTTCATACCAAGGTATGCCAAATCTGGAATGATGCTAATCTCGCCCGTAGGCAGGGCATTGGGATCTATACGTAGTTGAGTCCAAATTTCATTTTCCAAGAATGCTTTTTCGATCGATAGCTGGCGGTCAGCCTCTTTTTCGAAATAGGAGTGTCCCCAAATCTCAAAGGTGTCTCTATTGTTGAGCTGTGTATACACATGACCACACCATTCTTGCGTACTCTGAGATACTTTTAAGGCGTGATGCTCTAGAGCTACAGGGTCAAAGGTGCTGGTCATCACACTATAGGGATATATCCCTGTTGTAAATTTCTTGGTTGCGTTTAGTTTGAGTACTGATATGTTGGTTTCATTTTGATTATCAGCCTTAACCTGTATATCAGGTAAAAAGTCTTCTGTAACAAAAATCAATGCGGCCGTGCCATTTCGCAATTCTCCATAGCGAGCCTGTTCTAAGTTGTAAGAAGTGATCTCTGCTTGGCCATCGTACCAATAATCTTTGAATGCCTGAGAAACAGCTCTAGTTTTGGCTTGAGCAGCGGTAGAATTGGATTCCTCCTTTGAATTATCTGAACTCATACCTATGTCACTAGGCTTAGTCTGAGTACATGAGATAAGTAAGAGTAGTCCGCAACATAGAAGTACGAATAGTTTTACAAACAGGCAAGAGAAGGGCCATCTTTGACGCATACTGATGTATTTTCTTATAAAGTTACAATTTTTGAGCGCAAGAGACTAAGACGCACATAAGAGAAAGTACAATCAATATAATGACAAAAGCCATATCCCTGTACAAAGTACCTTGATATGGCTTTTTAGATATTGCTTTACCAGTAAACCCTTGGAGTTTCGAGGTAGGAATATTAGTACCTACACTGTGCAACATCTGTGAAGGGTAGTGTTTGTCTTAAAAAAACAAGTCTAACGCCTTCAGAGTGTCTACTAGTACTTAAGGTTTTTAATGTTATTCATTTCCAAGAAATCAATAACATCTAGCTTGTGCAGCACTCCTTGTTAGCCTCTGGTAGACCGATTTTAAAAGAGCTGTAAAACTCAATTAAAATCGTTTAAAGTTTAGCTTTACGTTTCTATTGGTGTCAAGTATGAAAAACCTTTTTCCAATAACATACCCTAAAGATAAGAAAGAGATATTGATATTTGGCAAAATTGTAAATAATTAAATATCAACCACTTATCAACTTGACTTGTTAACAATTGTGCATAAAAAAGCCCCTCTTTAAAAAAGGGGCTCCTTGATATAGTGGTTTGTAATTAGCTACGCGCTTCTTTGATACGTGCTTTTTTACCTGTAAGCCCTCTAAAGTAGTAAATACGTGCTCTACGTACTTTACCGCGCTTGTTAACTTCAATTTTCTGAATAGCTGGTAAATTAATCGGAAAAACACGTTCTACACCAACAGTTCCAGACATTTTACGAATGGTAAAGGTTTGGGTTCTACCTGTTCCTCTTAATTGAATAACCACACCTCTAAAAAACTGGGTACGGCTTTTCTCACCTTCTTTAATTTCATAATACACGGTAATGGTGTCTCCAGCACTAAATTCTGGTAACTCCTTTTTCGCGATAAATTCGTTTTCTACAAATTTTACTAAATCTTCCATCGTTATGGATTTACTTTGATTACTACTTATGCAACATTCACGAGTCTCGTCAGAGGTTATCTAAGCGGCTGCAAAAATAGGTAATTTTATTTATAGATACCTAAAGTATAAGTACTTTTTTGACCAAAAAAAGAAAACTCTCCGATCGACGCAGAGAGTTTCTTTTAAACATAACGTTTAACCAACAAAAAAACTTCTACCAGCGGGTAGAAGTTTTAATTTTAATTTCTTTATCCCACTATAGCGCAGCTACGTGCTTAGCCAATTTTGATTTCAAATTTGCCGCTTTGTTATCATGAATGATATTGCGTTTTGCAAGTTTGTCAATCATAGAGACTACCGTAGGAAATAACGCAGTTGCCTCTTTCTTATCAGCATCTCGTAATCTTTTGATTGCATTACGCGTTGTTTTGTGCTGATATTTATTTCTAAGACGCTTTGTCTCGCTATTTCTAATTCTCTTTAATGCCGACTTGTGATTTGCCATCTTCTTCTTGTTATATTTTACATAAAATGTGTAGCCCGTAGGGGAATCGAACCCCTCTTACCAGGATGAAAACCTGGCGTCCTAGCCGATAGACGAACGGGCCTAGAACAATTGCTCAAATTGCGGATGCAAAAATACAACTATTTCTCAATGTTGCAAACCTATTTTGAAGTTTTTCAAAAAGATTAATATGCCTTGGCAAAAAGTACGCGCTGCTTTGATGGTTTTCCGCTGTAAATACAGCTTCCTTCTTGGTGTTGTCCTTCTAAAGGGATACAGCGTATAGTTGCCTTTGTTTCGTTTTTTATCGCTTCTTCAGAGGCTGCTGTGCCATCCCAGTGCGCGCTAATAAAACCAGTTTTGTTCTCAAGCACTTCCTTAAATTCTGTATACGTATCTACCTCGGTGATATGCTCATCTCTAAAGGTTCTGGCTTTATTGTATAAGGCTTCTTGAATCTCTTGTAAAAGAGCACTAACTTTATCGACCACGTCTTCTTTGGCCACAAATTCTTTAGTGAGGGTATCACGACGTGCCAGTTCAACCGTTCTTTTTTCTAAGTCTTTGGGGCCAATACCGATGCGAAGTGGTACTCCTTTCAATTCGTATTCATTAAATTTCCATCCCGGTTTATGCGTATCTCTATTATCAAATTTTACGCTTATCCCTCGTTTTCGTAAATCAGATACGATTTCATCGGCTACTTGAGAGATGGCCTCTAATTGTTCCTGTCCTTTATAAATAGGTACAATAACAACTTGGTACGGGGCAAGATTAGGTGGTAATACCAATCCGTGATCATCACTGTGAGTCATGATTAAGGCACCCATCAGTCGGGTTGAAACACCCCAAGAGGTAGCCCAAACGTATTCTTGCTTGCCTTGGTTACTCGTAAATTTGACATCAAATGCTTTCGCAAAATTTTGCCCAAGAAAATGTGAAGTTCCCGCTTGTAGTGCTTTACCGTCTTGCATCAGAGCTTCTATACAAAAGGTCTCGACAGCCCCAGCAAAGCGCTCACTTTCTGTTTTTAATCCTTCGATTACTGGTATCGCTAGAAAGCGTTCGGCAAAATCGGCATAGATTTTATTCATAAGGCGCGCTTCCTCCATAGCTTCTTGTTCTGTGGCGTGCGAAGTATGGACTTCCTGCCATAAAAATTCTGCCGTTCTAAGAAATAGACGAGTACGCATTTCCCAACGCACCACATTGGCCCATTGATTGATAAGAAGAGGTAAGTCGCGATAAGACTGTATCCAACCCTTATAGGTGTTCCAAATAATGGCCTCGCTGGTGGGTCTAACAATTAACTCTTCTTCTAATCGCGCTTCTGGATCAACACGTAATTTACCTTCGCGATCGGGATCATTTTGCAGTCTGTAATGAGTTACAACGGCGCACTCTTTAGCAAAGCCTTCTGCGTTTTTTTCTTCTGCTTCAAAAAGACTCTTAGGTACAAAAAGAGGAAAATAGGCATTTTGATGACCTGTTTCTTTAAACATACGGTCAAGTTCTGCTTGCATCTTTTCCCATATAGCAAAACCATACGGTTTGATGACCATACATCCTCTTACAGCCGAATTTTCGGCCAAATCGGCTTTTACTACCAATTCATTATACCATTTTGAGTAATCCTCACTTCTGCTGGTTAAATTCTTCCCCATATAGGTTAGTTTGGCACAAAATTTGTGTTATAGTTAGCGTGTTATTTCGATAGCGCAAAACTAGTTATTTTTACCACATACAACAATAAAACCCAGTATAGTTATGCAACTTTATTCACCTTCACTAAAGCCACTCAAATTGATCTTCGCTAGCTTGATTAGCGCAGGATTGTTTGTGTCCTGTGGTGCCAATCAAGCCGTTTACGACGATGACGGAATTTACAGTTCAAACACCAATGCGACTGTTGCCGCAGAAGAAGCTCCAACTGGTGGAACTACCGCCAATGGTGTAGCCTATCGCAATTACTTTGAACAAGGTGCAGCATCTCTAGAAGATATTCCAGAAGAGGGGGCCATTTTTACAGATGTCGAGACTTATTCATCTGAAGAGAACTATGATGAAGGATATGATTACCAAGAAGGTGTAGGCTATGAGACTGGACGCGCTGCTTGGGGTGATCAAACTGAAGATGTAACAATTAACATATATCCAAGTTTTGGCGGTTGGGGCTGGGCCAATGCTGGTTGGGGCTGGGGTGGCTTTGGTCGCTGGGGCTGGGGTAATCCTGGCTGGGGCTGGGGCGGCTTTGGAGGCTGGGGCTGGGCTAATGCTGGCTGGGGCTGGGGCAATCCTTATTGGGGAGGTGCCGGTTTCGGATTTGGGTATCCCTGGGCCTGGAATCCTTTCTTTTACGGTCAACATGGTTTTTATAACGGATATAATTACGGACAATTTGGAAAACGTGTAGCTTATGCTGCGGGTCGAAGAAATTCGGTAAGTGGAGCAGTTGCTGCGTCAAGAGCACGATTGCGAGATGCTGGACGTCGAGGGACTAATCGAGCTACGTATACCAGAGGTAGAGGTACAACACGACCTTCATCGGCGGCTAGAGGTCTAGCTAGACCTAACAGTGCTAGAGATGGAAGAGACCGTGGCGTAGCCAGACCATTATCAGGTAGAAACGGAAATGCGCGCAGTCTGGCAAGACCCAACTCATCTAGAGACGGTAGAAGTCGCGGTGTTGCACGTCCTGCAGGATCACGTCCATCTTCGGCCAGTAGAGCTAGAGGAACATCACGCCCTTCTTCGGCGAGTAGAAATAGAGGCACATCACGCCCTTCTTCGGCAAACCGAGCTAGAGGCACAAGTCGTCCTAGCTACAATAGAAGTAGACCATCAAGTAGACCTTCTTCTGCGTCAAGATCAAGATCAGGTTCTTATAGAAGTTCTGGAGCGAGAAGTTCGTCTAGAGGTTCTAGCGGTTCTCGAGGAGGTTCTCGTGGCGGTCGCGGTAGAGGTTAAACCTTTCAATATGTCTTGGAACATATAGTACATCAATCACAATAAACCTTTTACATGAAAAAATTACTAATACTGAGCATGGCGCTACTAGCTAGTGGTGTGCTGTATGCTCAAAATATAAATGACGCCTTGCGTTATTCGACATCAAATCCTACAGGAACGGCACGATTTAATGCCCTAGGCGGTGCTTTTGGTGCCTTAGGTGGAGATCTTAGCGCGGTGAGTATAAATCCTGCCAGTAGCGCAGTATTTTCCAGAAATACAGTTTCATTTTCATTGAGTAACGATAATTTTGATAATGAAGTCAATTACTTTAACGGGACCACCACAAATGCAGATAGCGACTTTGCTTTTAATCAAATAGGAGGTGTCTTTGTATTCGAATCGCGCCCAGAGGCTCGATGGAAAAAGTTTGCTATTGGATTTAATTATGATCGTACCCAAGATTTTGACGATCAATTTGTCGCAGCAGGAACAGGGAATACCTCTATAGCCAATTATTTTCTAGACTTTGCTCAAGGCGTCCCTTTAGACTTGCTAGAACTCAGACCAGACGAATCAATCTCAGATCTATATCAATTTTTGGGTGAAAATGAAGGGTTTGGAGTGCAGCAAGCCTTTTTGGGATACCAATCGTTTGTCATAGATCCCGTTAATTTTGATGCCAATAACACCAATTATATTTCCAATGTAGCAGGTAATGCTTTTGAACAAGAATACGCCTTTGCCAGTGCTGGATATAACGGGAAAGGGGCATTTAATATTTCGGCTCAATATCAGGATGATTTTTATATCGGTCTTAACCTCAACTCTCATTTTTTTGACTATGAGCAATCCTCAGTTTTAAGAGAAAGCAATGCTAACGAAGGGAGTTTTGTCAATGCGGTTCGATTTGAAAATAATTTACGCACTTTCGGGAGTGGTTTTTCCTTTCAGATTGGAGCTATTCACAAATTGGGTGAAAGCTTGAGAATAGGGCTTACCTATGATTCTCCCACTTGGTTAACCGTCTCAGAAGAAGGGAGCCAACGCATTAGTTCTGAGCGAGTCGAAAATGATAATCTAATCACCACCAATGTCAATCCAGGTATTTTAAATATTTATCAAGATTATCAACTAACCACTCCAGCTAAATATACTGGAAGTATCGCATACCTTTTTGGAACTCAAGGTCTATTGAGTTTTGATTATGTCTATACCGATTTTACACAACTCAGTTTTAGACCTAAGGGGGACGCATTCTTTAGTGAGCAAAATGCAATCATTGATGCACAATTGCAGGGAGCTGCTACCTATAGATTAGGCGGAGAATACCGTTATGGTCAATGGAGTTTTAGAGGAGGGTATAATTATACCGAGAGTCCTTTTGTAAACGAGCAAACCCTAGGTGAACTCACAGGCTATTCGCTTGGTTTGGGTTATAATTTTGGCAACACCAAACTTGATGTGTCTTACCAGAACCAAGAGCAAAATAGAAATCAGGCATTATTTAGTACTGGTCTCACTAGTGAGGCAGGCATACAACGCAATGCCGAGCTTATTACAGCTACTTTGACTTTTAGTTTATAAGAGACAAAAATTCATAAAATTTTGAAAAGCAACCTTTGGGTTGCTTTTTTTATACCTAGTTTTAACAAAAAAAAGCAAATGAAACAGGTTTTAGGTTTTGGTGGCAGCAATAGTAAAAACTCAATTAATGCCTCATTGGTGCGCTATATTTTAAGCCAATTAGAGGGAGTGAATACTCATGAAGTCGTTTTGATCGATTACGATATTCCGATGTATGGCATCGATCTAGAACAGGAAAAGGGAATACCTATTGATGTTCAATTACTCAAAAATGAAATTGAAAAAGCAGATGGTCTTGTCATTAGTGTTAATGAACATAACGGATCCTGGTCGGCTTATTTTAAAAGCGTATTTGATTGGTTAACCCGAGCCGATCGGAATTTTCTCGAAGGCAAAAAAATCTTACTTAGCAGTACCTCCCCCGGAGCACGTGGCGCATCCAGCTCCCTTGATTATGCTAAATCTGTGATGCCGCGTTTTGGTGGTACTATAGTCGAGTCATTTAGTTTTCCTTCTTTTCAGGACCACCTTGATGTAGATAAACTCCAAATAACTGATGACAACTTACGCTTGGGCGTCTCTGAGGTAATCGCTTCTTTTTTAAATGAGTTATCCGATTAATATTCGAGTAAAACGATAGAGAAGGGGGAATCTATGGTAACTTTACCATCGCTTAGTTTTAGACGTTGTCCAGAATATGCATCTGTGACCATTAGATCATCAGTATTTGCTTTGACCGCTTTCGCGAAAGCGGACCCAACCTCAATCGTCTTTTCACCTTTGGGAAGGTCTAAGCCAACTACCACCATGTCTAGACCTTGATCATAGGTTAAACGACGGCTAAAAACATAAGGCGCTTTAGAGAGCATTTGATGTTTTCCTGCGCCAATAGCGGGGTGCTTTTCTCTAAACTGTCCAAGCTTTTGCCAATGGTTTAAAACAGCTTTTGTCTCGGGTTGATCAAGTTCATCCCAGTTCATAGGACTGCGCAAGGTAGCATCTCCATTAGTCCCTTCTATGGTGAGGTCTCTAGCGCTTTCGTCTCCATAATAGATTTGAGAAATACCAGGAGTAAGAAGAAGTTTGGTAGCCGTCTCCATGCTTCGAGTTCTATCCTTGTCAAATGGGTTGCCATCGTCGTGAGAAGTGGCATAATTGACAATACTCTTTCCTTCTAAAGGCCCATGTATTATACTGTCGTAGCGTGCAAAAAGCGTTTCATAGTCATTCTGAGCGTCATATTTAAATTGAAAATTGATCAAATTGTCAAACCCATGATCAAAATAATCTACCTTTTTATCACCCAGATCAAATTCACGTCCCTGGCCTGCCATATAGTTGTAAACCTCTCCAAACATGAAAAAGTCATTATCGTCTATCAGGCCATCGGGATGATTTGTTTTATAGTCTTCAAATGCTCTGTCGGCTTCTGCTCTGAGAACAACCCAGGCATCTTCTTCGACATGTTTGGTAGTATCTACTCTAAAAGCATCAATTCCAAAGGCTCTTACATAATCTGTAAGCCATTTGATAATGTAATTACGCGGGGTGCGCGCTAGTCCACTCTCCTTAAAAAAAGCATCTAATTCTTTAATTTCTTGCTCATAGCGGCCTTCACTTTTCCACTTTTCGATCAAGTGGGGCGGTAGTTCAACTTCTTTATCGCTTTCGGTTTTTATATCAGAAAGATTGGTCACCAAATTACACTTGGTGGTGTTTTCATAGGTGGTAAAGCCGCAATTGGGTCCTTTACGAGCCCAATCTTCTCCCCAAAAGGGATCCTTTTCTGAAGGATGCCCTGTGTGATTCAAAACCACATCCATCACCACTCGAATTCCATTCTCATGTGCCGTATCCACCAGCTTTTTGAGCTCTTCCATAGTTCCGAAATTAGGGTCTAGTTTGGTCCAATCTTTGGCCCAGTACCCGTGAAAACCATAGGTGTATCCGGTGCCTTCATCTACACCTGAGTGATTTTGCTCTACCACAGGGGTAAACCAAATAGCATTGACACCAAGATCATTAAAATATCCAGATTCAATTTTTTGAGTAATCCCTTTGATATCCCCTCCCTCAAAGCCTCTTAAAACAGCTGTTTCTTTTGTTCGATCAAAGTTGACATCATTGGAAGGGTCGGCGTTGTAAAAGCGATCTGTCATCAAAAAATACATATTGGCCGCCTCCCAAATAAAAGGAGGTTCCTGCTTTTGCTCAAGGGCTATAGCCGGTGCCGATGGCTCTTGTTTACAACCTATTAAAGAGAAGGCAAGGAGTATTGCCAAAAGTGCCGTAGTGTTTTTCATGATCGCATTTTTGATAATACGAAACTAGTAAATTGAGGTGAGATAATGTATTTTTTCGCTTTAAGCGAAAGATAATGTATTTTTGACACCATAAAATTACCTATGCCCACACTCAAATCCTGGCTCTTAGCCGCACGTCTTAGGACGCTACCACTTTCGATCTCAGGGATTTTAATGGGCTCTGGACTGGCGGCTTTGGAAGGCTATTTTAGAACCGATATTTTTTTATGGGCAACGCTGGTGACTTTAGGCTTTCAAATCTTGTCCAATTTTGCAAACGATTACGGAGACGGTATAAAGGGTACAGATAACGAACGACGAGTGGGTCCGGCCAGGGCGCTGCAAGCAGGACTGCTCACAGCAGCGCAATTAAGGCTGGGAATGATAGTGATTTCGGTGATCACTCTATTGGCCGTAATTGTTCTGATCTATGTCGCATTTGGCTTGGATAAGCTTTTGTTGTCACTTTTGTTTTTGAGTCTGGGCATCGCTGCTATGATTGCGGCCGTTAAATATACGGTTGGCAAAAGTGCTTATGGTTATCGCGGCCTTGGTGATGTGTTCGTATTTCTTTTTTTTGGTTTGATAGGCGTAGGAGGCTGTTATTTTTTGTTTGTTCAAAATTTGGACTGGCTTACATTTTTTCCTGCCATCACTATTGGGTCTATGGCAACCATTGTTTTGCATTTAAACAATATGCGAGATCGCAAAGAAGACCAGAGTGTGGGTAAACGCACCCTGGCTGTAGTGTTGGGAAAGGAAAGATCAGTGAGCTATCACAGCTTTTTGGTTTGCACTGCTATTGCTTTTTGGGTGGCCTATTTAATTATAGAGGGACTGCCACTATATTTTTGGGCAAGCCTGATTTGTTTTGTTCCGCTGTTATGGCATTGGAAAAAAGTTTGGACCATCGATGATCATCAAAAATTAGATCCAGAACTCAAAAAAGTAGCCCTTACGACCTTTGTATTGGCACTATTATTTTTTGTGTTATCTATGCTGTAAATAATAGGGTGCACACTACCGCTTTCGCGAAAGCTTTAAGTGCCATTATCAATCCGTTAAGATGGCCAATTACTACTTTGGAGGATGAATTGATTTTTTACAGCCCGTCGAAATGTAGTAACTTCGTAAGGATGTAAAAAATGCTTTTATGAAACTTACTTTTTACGGTCAAAACTGCTTTCACATTGCTTTAAAAGACAAACAGTTACTGATTGATCCCTTTATTAGCGAGAACCCACTTTCAAAAGATAAGGTTGCAATAGATACTATTCAGGCCGATTATATTTTGCTCACCCATGCTCATGAAGATCACGTCCTGGATGCTGAGACTATCGCCAAGCGGACGGGTGCTACTATCATCAGTAATTATGAAATTGCGATGTATTATCAACAAAGGGATATAAAAGTGCATCCGATGAATCACGGCGGAAAATGGCAGTTTGATTTTGGAACAATTAAAATGGTGCAAGCGGTTCATACGAGTTCTTTTGCAGATGGTACTTATGGAGGGCAGCCCGCTGGATTTGTTTTGAGCGCCGATGGGCGTACTCTTTATATAGCAGGCGATACCAGTCTAACCTTTGATATGAAGTTGATACCACTTTACAAACAAATCGATCTGGCCATTTTACCCATAGGAGATAATTTTACAATGGGAATAGCCGATGCGGTGTTAGCTTCTGATTTAGTTGAATGTGACCAATTAATTAGGTGTCACTACGACACTTCTGGATACATAGAAATTGATCATGACCAGGCTAGAGCAGCCTTTGGAAAGGCCAAGAAAACCTTACATCTGTTAGACATCTGCGAAACTTTTGTGTTAGAATAACCCGCGTCATCATTCAACTTACTACTACACCTTATACCACAACCGCTAATGAAAGCCATTTATTACAAGCACCTGCTCCATTTTAAAAGACCTAGTGGTACCTCGAGAGGAGTTTTAAAAACAAAAGAGACATGGTTTTTGCAAATTGAACACAACGGAAAAAAAGGTATTGGCGAATGTGGCCTACTAAGAGGTTTGAGCATAGACGACAGGGAAGATTATGAAGCTCAATTACAATGGACCTGTGATCATATCGAATTGGGGGTAGATGCGCTCTGGGCCGCATTAAAGGAGTTTCCCAGTATACAGTTTGGGGTCGAAATGGCTTTTGCCTCACTAGAGCGTTCCAATCCCTTTGAACTTTTTCCATCTGCCTTTACGCGTGGCCAGGCACAAATTCCGATCAATGGATTGGTCTGGATGGGAGATCAAGAATTTATGGCACAGCAAATTCGCCAAAAACTAGAGGCGGGGTTTAAGTGTATTAAAATGAAAATTGGAGCGATAGACACCTCTAAAGAACTGGCATTGCTCTCTAGTATTCGCAAGCAATGTACAGCAGCCCAAATGACCTTGCGCGTAGACGCAAATGGCGCCTTTAGTCCAGTTGAGGCTCGAAACATTCTCGAGGCTTTGGCCCAATTAGACATACATTCGATAGAACAGCCAATAGGCGTAGGGCAGTGGTCGGCTATGAAAGATTTATGTTTAGAAACACCAACGCCAATCGCATTGGATGAAGAGCTTATTGGTATCTTTGACAAAGATCAAAAACGAGATTTATTAAGACGTGTACGCCCTCAGTATATCATTTTAAAACCAAGTTTTATAGGTGGTATCAAAGGCAGCACAGAGTGGATAGCGATCGCGAATGAACTCGGGATTGGTTGGTGGGTGACCTCTGCCTTAGAAAGCAATATCGGTCTCAATGCAATCGCACAATGGACCTTTACGTTAGGAGTCTCGATGCCACAAGGATTGGGTACTGGCAGTTTATACACCAACAATTTTGAAAGCCCGCTGTACATAGCCCAGGGTAATATAGGCTATGACACCAATAAAGAATGGCAATTTAATTTTAGATAATATCATGTATATAGCACAAGCATACAAATCATTGCACGACGCCTGGCGTTACATCGTAGGCGCTTTAGCCATATTTTTTATTGGCTGGCAATTCATAGGGATTTTACCTTTAACCATAGCTTCATTTTTAAGAGTTGACAACCTCAAAGAATGGATGCAAAGCGCTCAAACTAATTTTTCGGATCTCTTTGAAGGAGAGAGTAATCTTTATCTCACTCTCGTTTTATTCACCTTTATTGGTGGTTTGTTGGTATTGTGGCTGGTGGTAAAGTTTTTACACAAGCAATCTTTTACTACTCTCACGACGGCTCGTAAAAAAGTTGATTGGAACCGCATCTTCTTTGCCTTTTTTAGTTGGGCAGCTTTTTCGATACTCACCACTGCCATCGCTTATTACAGTGCGCCTGAGATGTTTGAGTTTAACTTTAACCTGCTTCCCTTCTTAGGTCTTTTTGCAATATCGCTGCTGCTACTGCCTCTGCAAACGAGTTTTGAAGAATATTTCTTTAGAGGCTACCTCATGCAGGGTATTGGTGTTATGGCTGGGAATAGATGGGTACCACTACTCATTACCTCGCTTGGCTTTGGTTTGCTTCATATCATGAATCCTGAGATTGAAAAACTGGGCTACGAGGTAATCTCTGTCTATATTGGCATGGGACTATTTTTAGGAATAATTACTTTAATGGATGAAGGACTAGAACTAGCCTTGGGCTTTCACGCTGCTAACAATATGATTATTGCCTTATTGGTGACCGCAGACTGGACGGCCTTGCAAACCAATTCGATTTTAATAGATCGATCAGAGCCCAGTGCTCTAGGTCAAATTTTACCCATTTTTATAATTCTTCCCATATTAACCTTTATCTACGCTCGTAAATACAAGTGGTCTAATTGGAAAGAGAAATTGACTGGAGAGGTGCGACCCTTAACCGATGGCCTACCCCATACAGATAATCATGACAATTGATTAATTTGATGCTAACACTAATTTTACATAGTCTGTGTAATATGAGCCTATGAATATGGCAAAACATCGTCTTGTAAAAATACACCCAAGTTTTAAGCTAAACGGTAGCTCCTACACTACAGAAACCTTACGTGAACAAGCCAATGAGTACATAAAGGTAGGAGAACCTTATCAGGAAGCGGTAGGAACATTTCTACTGGAGTGGTTAAGCGATTCCAAATATGTCCTCACTCACACTTCGGGATCGACAGGAGCACCCAAACCGATTAAGATTTTAAAACGACATATGATGCACTCGGCATTTGCCACAGCAAAGCACTTTTCATTACCCGAAAAGACTACAGCCTTGCTCTGTTTGCCAGTAAATTATATCGCGGGTAAGATGATGCTCACTCGAGCCTTAGTTTTAGGATGGCATTTGGATATAACCATCCCCAAATCGAATCCTTTGGACGCTGTTTATAGGCGTTACGATTTTTGTGCGATGACGCCTTTTCAACTCGATAATTCATTAGGGCGTCTGCATTTGATAAAAAAACTTATTGTAGGTGGTGGTGCAGTGAGCCCTGCGCTTATACTACGGCTCAAAGAAGTTGATACTAAAATTTATGAAACTTATGGCATGACAGAAACGGTCACACATATTGCCGTTCGCAGAATCAACTCTAAAAAGGAGAGACAGCAGCCTATACCATTTAAAACCATGCCCAAGGTGACTGTTTCATTAGACGAGCGTTCCTGTTTAGTCATAAAGGCCAAGGCAGTAAGCCGTGATCCTGTAATTACCAATGACGTGGCCAAATTACTGAGTCATAAGCGATTTATATGGTTAGGAAGAATCGATAATGTAGTTAATAGTGGTGGGATCAAACTCTTTCCCGAAAAAATAGAAGAGAAGCTAGCCACCCTAATCGATGTTCCATTTTTTGTTGGGGGTATTCCCGATGATCAACTAGGACAAAAATTAGTGCTTTTTGTAGAAAATTCAGCGCCTTATGCTTTCGCGAAAGCAGACATAGCAGCTCTAGAACTCGACAAATTTGAAATTCCAAAAGCAGTAGTTACTCTGGCATCCTTTGACCGAACCGACAATGGTAAGTTGCGAAGAGGACAAACCATCAGAAGATTTTTGATAGCTCAAGAAGAGGGGTGATTGTAGTTCCCTCATTCAAAACCCCTATTGACTCATTGGCTCTTGATGGGTGCGGAGGTAGTTCTTAGTTTTAATTAAACTTTAAAATTAGAACCTATGAGACCAGCCACACTATTTGCCATTGCAAGCCTTTTTGTTTTTACAACTTACGCACAAAACAACAGTAACATCCAAACTAATGTTCTTGGTCTGGATCAAATGATTAGCTATGCCGCAGACAGACCTTTATTAGAAAGTGAACAGCAAATTTTGTTTTTGTTTGAAACGCCATCTTCTACCGTATCTCGAGATGCCTTCTTTTATATGGAGCAGAGCCTTTTGTTGATGTTAAAACGGTTAAAGCCTACAGATCAGATTAGTATAGCAACTTACGGTCACCACAATGGTGTGTTACTTGAGTATACTGCTGTTGCCCAGCTCAAAGAGGTGGCAGAGCTGTTGCAAAAATTAAGCAAGGGCCAAGTATCACCTGGAGAAGACGGTATAGAGATGGCTTATCAGTATGCAGCGCATAATAAAGGTGATCAGGGTGATCATCTCGTGCTGATGATTAGAGATAATGTATCAGAAAAATCAACTCAGCTTACTACCCGAGGAACTCAATCACTGGCTACCCCTAATAAAATGGCACCAACAACCGAGACTAGAGGAAAAATAGGAGGTGCCATAGCCTTAACTGCCTTGAGTCTTCTACCTGAAATTATAGAAGTGATAAAAAATTAAATCATGTGGCACCTTATTTGATTAGTAACTGCCATGAAAAATGATGATATTTGCCATATGAAACAGATACAATTTTTGCCAACCTGCTTAGCAGTGATGCTTTTATTGCTAGTGACCAGTACAGCGACAGCCCAAAATTTAGGGTCAATTCAGCGCGGTCAACGCGGTTATACTCCACCTCCTAGAGCTATAGAAGCAGGAGAACCCGAAAAACCTGATACCAATTTGATGGCTCAAGAAAAGGCAGCTATTTATGCCGAAGCTTTACAAATTGACGCTTTTAAAAAGGAAGTATTGCGAAGCTATTTGGAAGATTACTACAAAGAGAAAATCGATATTTCTTATAATCCTGAGCTTAAGTATGATGAGAAGCAACCGCTTCTAAATGCCGCGAGTAAGAAATATGAAGAGAGGCTTGTTGAGGTATTTGATCAAGATCAGATTAATCAACTTCTGGCTTATGAAGAAATAGGCGTAGGTGACGACAAAAAAGAGTCCAAGAAAAAGAAGAAAAAGAAAAAGCGAAAAAAGACTAAGAATTAATTATTCTTAATAAGAAAAGGCATCCCTAACGGATGCCTTTTTCATTTTATCCGTATTTTTAAGTGTAACCTAAAAATTATTTGATGCAGAAGATAATCGTATTACTTTTTTTAAGTGTTTTTGGCTATTCACAAGCGCAAGTGCTCCCAGAACGAGAACGCGCTAAGGTTGTAGATGATATCCTTGCCGACCGTTTCAACAATTTACTACCCTCATTGATGGACCGAGCCGATATAGACATGTGGGTCCTTATATCCCGGGAGTACAATGAAGACCCAGTACTTAAAACAATGTTGCCATCAACATGGCTTAATGCGCGACGCCGAACGATACTTGTTTTTTATCGCAATCAGGAAAATAATGTTTTTGAGAAAAAGGCAATTGCACGGTATAATGTGGGGGCCAATATTGACTCGGCCTGGAATAAGGAAGAACAACCCGACCAATGGCAGGCACTAATCGATTTGATTACGAAGTACAATCCCGACAAAATTGGCATCAACTACTCTAAGGATTACGGTATTGCGGATGGGCTGGTACAAACCGATTATCAAGAATTTTTAGAAGTATTGCCCGACACCTATGCCCAACGATTGGTATCTGCGCAACCCTTGGCTGTTTCTTGGATTGAGACAAGAACAGAAAAGGAGATGAACTATTATCGCAAACTGGTTCAGATCACTCATGATATTATCGCAGACGCCTTTAGCCCTGAGGTGATTACCCCTGGGGTGACTACGACAGATGACGTGGTATGGTACCTAAGACAGCGCGTTACAGATATGGGTCTAGAAACCTGGTTTCATCCTACAGTAGATATACAACGCACTGATGAAAAATTACAGAGTCATATTGTATCCTTCTCCAATAGACCTGAAGGAAAGGTGATTCAGAAAGGAGATTTATTGCATTGTGATTTTGGTATAACCTATTTAAGACTTAATACCGATTGCCAGCAACACGCTTATGTACTTAAAGATGGAGAGGTTGAACCACCTCAGTTTTTGCAGACTGCCTTTAAGGCGGGCAACCGTATACAGGATATTTTGACAAGTCATTTTAAAACGGGTAGCACTGGGAATCAAATCTTGCTAGCCTCTTTAAAACAAGGAAAAGATGAACGGTATTTACCTTCTATTTATACACATCCCTTAGGTTTATATGGGCATTCTGCAGGGCCAACCATCGGGATGTGGGATGCTCAAGGAGGTGTCCCAGGAACAGGAGACTATCCACTTTATGAAAACACAGTGTATGCAATTGAGTTAAACACCACCGTCCATCTTGACCAATGGAATAAAGATATTCGTATTATGCTAGAAGAGGCAGGGTACTGGGGACCAGATGGATTTGAATATGTCAATGAGCGACAAGAAGAACTTATAGTTATTGATTAAAATCGCAAATCATGAGAACGATTATCAAGGTATTTTTCTTTGTAGTAGCAGTGCTATCATGGGCTAATACTACTTCGTTACGAGCGCAATCCAAGGTGATTGATGTAACGGTATATTTGGATGCGTCTTATAGTATGCAGGGACGTAATATGGCTGTAGAAATGGAGTACCTCGAACAATTCTTTACATCAAATCAACAGGCTCAGGTAGAGCTGATTTCTTTCAGTAATGCCATTTTAGCGCGTAAAACCTTTGTCGTTAAGGACGGAGATTGGTCTGATATTGCAGCGACCCTTGTTACCACCACTTATGACGGCGCCACTGCTTTTGATATACTGGATTTCTCTAAAGAAACAGATTATTTCCTTCTATTAACAGATGGCAATAGTGTTTACAATGATTTTCCTAAAACAGCAAGTGCTCCAGTTATAATATTAAATTCTATAGCTGTTAAAGACGCCTTGGCAATGAAGCTACTTGCTGCCGAAACAGGCGGCAGCTATAATATGCTCAAAAGCTTGAAAAAATCTAAAGCTGTACAAAAAACCTTAATTAGAGGTCGTGTCACTACCCAGGAAGACGGCGAGATTGTAAATCTTGCAGGTGCCAGAGTTCAGCTTCAAGGAAGCGGGCAATCTATCACTACAGCTAGCGATGGCACTTTTAGTATTTCGGCTTTGCCAGGTGATGTAATTATCGTCACTCATCTTGGTAAAAAGCCCACACAAAAAAGAATAGAAAGAGGTAAGCCCATCAATGTATTTTTACCATTTGATGGTGATGCGCTAGATGAAGTAGTGTTAACGGCCAAAGCCGAACCCGAAGATGAACAAATTTATATTGGCAATGAGAAAAAGTCAAAGAAAAAGATTACGTACGCTGTTCAGTCTATAGGCGCAAAAGAGATTTCTCCTATAGATGTTGATGTAAAGCAAGCGGTTAAAGGTCAATTTTCAAATTTAGAAATAGCCAATGACGCGGCCACCAAACGTGTTGATCTTACACAATTTCTGGGACGGCATAAGAATATGACCATTTTGGGAGATCAATATGGATTAGTGGTTATAGATGGTGTTGCCACGGCCAAAGCTAGTTCGGCCTCAGGTACCGAAACCTTTGCATCTACGCTGAACATCGACCCCAACAACATTGCAGACATTACGTATCTCAAGGGGCTTACCGCGACCAATAGATATGGTTCATTGGGAAAAAATGGAGTTATTCTAATCACAACCAAGGCTTATGCTACCAGAGGCACCAAAGACTTGAGTACCAAGCAACAACTGGGCACCACCTCTTATTATAATAAAGAATCGGTAACACTTGACGCCTTACCGGATGTAGCCTATATCAACGAGATTAAAGTGGCTCAGGATATCGATACCGCCTATGAGAACTATATATTACAGCGCGATTTTTATGGAGATGAGGTAGCTTTTTACATCGACGTTGCAGATTACTTTAAGGGATGGGGTGATCAAATGATGATTACTCGAATTTTATCTAATGTGGTAGAAAAGTTTGCAGATCAACCAGAGGCATTACATACAGCAGCTTTTAAATACCAAGAGCTTGGTAATCAGTTGCAAGCGATACAAACCTTGAGATTACTCACCAATAAATTTCCCAATTACTTACAAGCCAAAAGGGACTTAGCCTTACTGCAGGCAGATTTGGGCGCCGTAGAAGAAGCAAAAGAACAATATTTAAATCTCATTGTAGACTGCCAACAGCTGGGGCCTGTGGCCAATTCATTTGTGACCTCGGTGACCAAAGAATTTAGAAATTTTGTTTCAAAACATAAGGCAGATTTGGACTTGAGTACTATTGCGCCACAATATACCAAAGCCCCAGAACAATTAACCAGACGTATTGTGGTAAGTTGGAATGATCCTCAGGCGCTGTTTGATCTTCAAATTGTCAATCCACAAAATCGTTTTTTCACCTGGAGTCATACCCTTAATGGGGCAGGTGCTCGTTTGCTAGCAGAACAAAAACACGGGTTTAAAATGGAAGAATTTTTCTTAACCTCAGGAGATGCGGGCACATGGAAATTTAATGTCATTAACTATGGTTTTTCTTCAAATGACAAAGGGCAACCTACCTACTTGAGATTGACAGTTTATGAAAATTACGGCAGCGCGACCGAATCAAAAACAGTCAGTATTGTTCGTCTATCCGAAATTAATAAAGCGTTTACTGTTCTAGATGTAACTATCTGATATTAAATTTATTGGTAGCTATTTTCATATTATTTTGTACTTTTCACTAGTGCACCCCTAAGCATATTGAAAAACCAAAAATGATATGAAATTTAAATTATTTGGGATTGCAGACAAGCATAAATACATCTTGTGGGGCGGCTTGACTATGCTTATGGGTGTGGTGGCAGGAGTTTTTAAGATCAATGACTTTATTACATCTCCTCAACATGAGCACTGGGAACATTTTCAACAAGTTTCTGAAGTGATTCGGCAAAGCGGCAGCATTACCCTTTATGCGTATTATCTTTTTTTTCTAGTCAATCTGTTATGGGCGTATACCTCCTTGGTCATTATAGATAAAGGAGTGAGAGAACTCACCAAAACGATTTATCCCTCAAAGAAAAAAGGACTTCGAACAAAAGCGTATATCAATCCAAAGCCTAAAAGAAGATCGGTCGTTTTTATCTATAGAATTTTTGCCGTTTCTGCCTTTGTTCTGAATCTTATTGAGGCTTTACAGTATGTCGTATTCAATAATGTGGGTCTGCCCTATATAGTGATGGGCAAAAAATTGATGTTTAGTGTTTGTTTGCTATTTTTTATTGGTTATGTCTTTGAGAAATTTTTTCACAAACGATACAGAACTATTGCCCGATTTATTGGGACTTCTTTTTTTAGTCTGCTTTTTATAGGTCTAGTTTATATATTATTGACCTTAATGGCTCAAGGCGGGACCTTAGTAGTGGCTATGGTTAACAGTGGGGCCAATTTATTTTTACTCTTTTTTCTATTGATCTTCTTTGCCATAATTCTGGCGCATTATCCTACCTATTTTGAGATCTGGTGGTTTGGTAATAATAAGATAATGAGGTTGAGAAAAGCGCGTTTTTTTCCGCTTAAGCGAAAACCCGAACATTACAAAACTTGGGACGACATCTGTACTATGGGTTTAGAACAGATGCAGTCGGGAACAAAAACGATAAGTACTAAAGATGTAATAACAGAGCCAAAGGGGTTAGGAGTAATCTATTACGATACAAGTCATGCCACGCCAGAAGCCAAAAAGAGATACGACAATGAGGATATTAAACGCTGGCGTCGTAGTTTAGGTATTCTTATTTATGTGGCCTTTTTCAATATTTTTTTAGGCGTTTTTTCGGGCTATTTTGAATATGATTTGGACGTGGTAGGCATCACTCTGGTCATATTAGCCATAGCCTTGTACCGCTATCATTGGGAAGGAGAACGCTACAATCGGTGGAGGGAAAGCCTTAAAGCTGCTGCTTCAAATGATCATGATGCTAGCGATGCCTCATCTATTGCCCTTACCATTAAAGAGGTGTATCAATACACCAGAAGATTTCCACTGTTTCTACTTATCAGCTTCCTTTCTAGTGTGGCTACGTCTATTCTAGGCTGGACGGTGGGTTGGAGTATTGCCACACTAATTGCCATATTTATTACTCTGATCTTACACACTTACCTCTATATCTATTTCAAAATATGCCGAACCTTTTTAAAGTATGTCTTTTTTAGTGAACGCTTGTACAATCGCAACCCCAAAATGTTTGATGTACGCTATGTCTATTTATTTAATAAATATCAGGCCATAGTACCTCGTGCCTATCGTACTATTTTATTCTGTTTTGGAAGTCTAAGTAATAATATAGTCTTTATCATTAGTATGAGTGTGAGCGGGCTGCTCTCATTATTATTGGTGGTGTTGTCTAATGTATTTTTTGAATTTGCCGCGGCGATAAATCCGATCAATATTATTGTGCTGTATATTATTGTTATATATGGGATTTTCTTTGTGCTTTTTAAGATTGTATTGTATTACAATCGCAATGCGACAGGTTTACGCAGTAATTATTTCAAACGATTTGGAATTCCGATTGTCAGCGTTATCTTGATAGGGTGGATGGCGGTCGCGACCTCCTTTAACAGTGATTTACACGAATTGAGCTTATTACCCATCACAGCCGAGAAGGACATTTCTGCCAAAGCATTTTTGCAAAAATTACAACAATCTGATAAGGCCACCACGGGTAGTAATTATTTTTATATTGGATCCTATGGTGGAGGCCTAAAGGCCAATCTCTGGAATACCTTACTTTTTTTTGAACTTGATTCGCTTTCGCGAAAGCGTTTCTTTCATAAGACCGTAGCTATGTCTGGGGTATCTGGTGGTGCTGTCGGAATTGGTAACTATGCCGCATCGCGTTTTAATGCAGAAGAGGATGCCATAATGATGCGCAAACACATTGAAGATGTGGCCCAGTCTAATGTATTGTCTTACGAATTGACATTTTTATTGGGGTGGGATTTCATCAGAGAGCTAATTCCTGTAAATAAGTTTAAAGGAACCGATAGGAGCTATTACTCTATGCGTAGCCATGCAAGGCTTACCGGTTTTGCCGACGATCAGTTTAATACCATGACCTATAGAGGGTACTGGCAAAAAATGTATGCGGCGTCCTCGGCAAGTTTTCCAATTTTATTAACCAATACGACTTCGACTCAAGGCAAGCAAGGAGTGGCTAGTTCTTTGAAATTACCTGATTCGATTTTTTCTGGAGCAGATAATATTCTTGACTTTCAGGGACGCAATAAAGACAAATCTCTTAGTTATTATGGTGCCATATCTACTACCAATCGATTTCCGTTGTTTAGCCCTACAGCCGAAATACCTTCCAAAGGGCATTATCTAGATGGAGGTTATTTTGATAATTCAGGTTTGTTGAGTGCACTAGAACTTCATGAATATCTTGCTTATCTGGCTGAAACTGATCCTGAGATTGAAAGCTTAAATCCCGTTTTTATCAATATTATCAATTCAAAAAGCTATTATATCTCGCGTAAAATTAAGGAGTGGAAGATACAGAGAGCACCTGGAGATCCTGGAGTGGGCGAGCTCTCAGCGATTGTAGAAACCATTGCATCTATAGATAAATTCCCGAGATATGTATCGGCCAAAATTAAAAACCGCAAGTTTATACTTGAAGACATTTTTATGCCACACAAAATTCATTTTGCAGATATAACAGCACAATTTAAAGGCGCTGTAGCAGATCCTTTGGAGTTGATTCAAAAAATTGAGGCGCATAACGACAGCATCGATACGGCCTTAGAGGCATACGCCAAATACGACAAAGAGAAGTGGGGTGTTGTAGAACCACCTCTGGCAAGACTGCTCAGTTTGCCGGCCGTAAGGTATCAAGAGGCCATGGTCAAATATCATCCAGATGTTAGAAACGCCTTGGAACGTATTTTGGGGTACTTAAAGGAGGAGAAAGAAGTAAAAATTGAAGACCAGCAGCGATTAAAATACAATCTGAGACGTCCGGTATCAGTAGATTTAAAAAAACAAGGTTTCACTCCCTTATAATGTATAGTGACTACTAGGTCTTGGTGGCTCTAGGATGATATTGTGCCAGCACATCGGCCAGATGTGTACGGTCCAAATGCATATAAATTTCGGTAGTAGTAATACTTTCATGTCCAAGCATTTGCTGTATAGAACGCAGATCGGCGCCGTTTTGGAGTAAGTGAGTTGCAAAGCTATGTCTAAAAGTATGCGGGCTAATGACCTTCTTAATTCCGGCCTTAACAGCCAGTTGTTTTATGATAGTAAAAATCATAGCGCGAGTCAATTTTTTACCACGTCTATTTAGAAAGAGGATATTACTGTATTGAGAATCTATTGGAGCATGAGCTCTGATGTTATCACGATACAGGAGAATTAATTTTTGGGTGCGTTGGCCTATAGGTACAAAACGCTGTTTGTCTCCTTTACCGCTCACGCTGATAAATCCTTCTTTAAAATACAGATCAGACAACCTGAGGTCTGTGAGTTCTGATACACGTATACCACAGGCGTATAAGGTTTCTAATATGGCCCTATTGCGTTCACCTTGGGGGGTACTCAAATCTATGGCCGCTATCAATTGATCGATTTCATCTACCGAGAGGGTATCGGGTAATTTTCGACCTAATTTAGGCGCTTCAATTAATTCCATAGGGTTATCACTGCGATACTCTTCAAAGATAAGATAGCTAAAAAACCCTTTGAGACCCGAGATCATACGTGCTTGACTTCTGGCTTGTAGCGTTTTGGCTAATTGATATATAAATTGCTGTAGCTGCTCTTCGTCAATATTTTCTGGACTCGTATTGATCTCATTAGCTATGAGGTATCGATGTAATTTTTCAAGATCGCGTCTGTAACTGTCAATGCTGTTTTTTGAAAGCCCACGCTCAATGCGTAAATAATACGTATAATCAGATATGGCTGTTTCCCATTTCACGTAAGTAAAAGTACAATTTTCAATAACAGTAAAAGAGGAAATACTAGCATTAGCATTAAGCATATTTTAAAAAAGACAATATCTTTGAGCTATGAAACTACTAATTATTAATGGCCCCAATATTAACTTACTGGGGACAAGAGAGCCAGAAATTTACGGAGATACCACCTTTGAAGATCATTTTGTGGCCTTGCAATTTGCTTATAAAGATGTCGAGTTATCACACTTCCAGTCTAATATAGAGGGAGAACTTATTACTAAGATTCAGCAAGCTCAAGACCACTTTGACGGAATTATTCTCAATGCTGCAGCCTACACCCATACATCTGTAGGTATAGGTGATGCTATTGCCGCCATAGACACTCCAGTGATTGAGGTGCACATTTCAAATACCTTTGCCAGAGAGTCTTTTAGACACCAATCCTATATTTCTAAGCATGCTAAGGGCATAATTTTAGGTTTTGGATTGCAGAGTTACAACCTCGCTATAGAGAGTTTTCTCTTAAAATAATAAACGACACTCATAGGTGTATACCATAAAAAAATCCCGCTCTTGCGGGATTTTTTATATATAGCAGAGCTATTGTCTTACAAGTGAATTACTTCGTCATAAGCATCGGCTACGGCTTCCATCACTGCCTCACTCATAGTGGGGTGCGGATGAATCGTCTTTAAAACTTCGTGACCTGTCGTTTCTAATTTGCGTCCTAGTACAGCTTCAGCAATCATATCGGTAACACCAGCTCCAATCATATGACAACCTAACCACTCGCCGTATTTGGCATCAAAAATCACCTTTACAAAACCGTCTTTAGTTCCGGCTGCACTGGCTTTACCTGAGGCAGAAAATGGGAATTTACCCACCTTGATGTCATACCCAGCTTCTTTTGCTTGAGCTTCTGTCATACCTACACTGGCAATTTCTGGGCTGGCGTAAGTACAGCCTGGGATATTTCCGTAATCAATAGGTTCTACGTGCATACCCGCAATTTTTTCGACACATACAATACCTTCGGCAGAGGCAACGTGAGCAAGAGCAGGTCCTGGAGTAACATCACCAATAGCGTAGTATCCAGGCATATTGGTTTGATACCAGTCGTTTACGATAATTTTATCGCGATCTACGACGATACCAACATCTTCCAAACCTATATTTTCGATGTTAGTCTTAATACCTACGGCAGACAGAACGATATCGGCCTCAATAACTTCTTCTCCTTTTTTTGTCTTGACAAATGCCTTAACACCGTCTTTTGTCTTTTCAACCTTTTCAACAGAACTGTTGGTCATGATTTTGATCCCTGCTTTCTTGTAGGAACGCTCAAATTGTTTGGACACTTCTTCATCCTCTACAGGGACGATGCGAGGAAGATACTCTACTATAGTTACCTCGGTGCCCATAGCATTGTAAAAACTGGCAAATTCAACACCTATGGCACCAGATCCAACTACAACCATTTTTTTAGGTTGCTTGTCTAAGGTCATCGCCTCACGATATCCAATTACAGTTTTACCGTCTTGGGGTAAACTTGGAAGCTCTCGTGAACGTGCCCCAGTAGCAATAATGATGTGTTTTGCACTGTATTCTTTGCCGTCTACATCAACCTTTTTTCCTGGTTTAATTTTACCATAGCCTTCTATGACATCGATCTTGTTCTTTTTCATCAAAAATTGAACCCCTTTACTCATGCCTTCGGCTACGCCTCGGCTTCGTTTTACGACAGCCGTAAAATCTTTGTCGGCGCCCTGGACGCTAAGCCCGTAATCTTCGGCATGTTTTAGGTATTCAAAAACCTGAGCACTTTTAAGTAGTGCTTTTGTAGGGATACAGCCCCAGTTAAGGCAAACACCTCCAAGGCTCTCTTTTTCTATTATAGCGGTCTTCAAGCCAAGTTGAGACGCGCGAATGGCAGTTACATAGCCTCCAGGACCTGATCCTAAAACGATGACATCATAGTTGCTCATAGTGTGATTTTTTTGTCTGTTTAAGCGAGAGCGAAATTACGTAATATATGCGAACTCTAAAACAAAAATCCCGAAGTTACACCTCGGGAAATCTTATTCATTTTCAAAATCAATACTGGCCGAGTTGACACAGTATCGTTGTCCAGTTTGGGTTGGCCCGTCATCAAAAACATGACCTAGGTGAGAACCGCAATTGGCACATAATATTTCGGTTCTTATCATCCCTAAGGAGGTATCTCTTACATATTCTATCGCACCTGGAATAGCTTGGTCAAAACTAGGCCAGCCACAACCACTGTCAAACTTAGTATCGCTCTCAAATAATTTTATGTGACAGGCGCCACAGGTATAACTACCCTGTTCGGCATGCATATTATAGGTGCCAGTAAAAGGACGTTCTGTCCCTTTCTCTCTGAGAATGCGATAACGTTCAGGCCCTAATTGTTTTAACCACTCTTCTTCTGTTTTGTGAACGGGATATTGTTTCATAGTGTTTTATTGATTTGCTGGTTCAAAAACAAGCGCATCTCCGTTGATGCAATGTCTTTTTCCTGTCGTAGCTCTCGGGCCATCGTCAAAAACATGTCCTAAATGACCTCCACAGGTGGCGCAATGTTCTTCTACTCGGGTATAACCTAATTTATTATCGGTGCTGTAAGCTACATTGCCTTCTATGGCACGATCAAAACTAGGCCATCCTGTCCCGCTATCAAATTTGTGTTTGGTTATAAATAAAGGCGTACCACAACCCGCACATTTAAAAGTGCCTGGTTGCTTTATATTTAAAAGATCACTGGTAAAAGGACGTTCTGTGCCTTCCTCTCTCAGGATATAAAACTGATCAGGTGTAAGTGTAGCCTTCCACTGGGCTGTTGTTTTTTGTACGGCAAATTCTTCCTTTTTTGGCTCTTGTGCTTCGCCTTGACAACCTACAAGCAAAGTCAATAGCCATATAAAGCTGATTTTCTTTAGCATAATTTTCATTTTTTTATAAAAATACGATTTGTAGTTTGCTAAGTCGTTAAGAGCTTCATAAAATGACAAATGCGGAGAACAAAAAGCGATATTGGCCTCTTTGAGTTGGACTAAAAAAAAATTAAAAGCCAACTTATGTCAAACCTTACCTAAATTTTACAATTTGTTTTTTTACCCAACGACTTAGTTTTGTTACATTTAGTGTTCACATAATATTCATTCCATTTTATGCACATACTTCATATTAGTGCCGAGTGTTACCCAGTTGCAAAGGTAGGCGGGTTGGCCGATGTTGTTGGAGCGCTACCCAAATATCAAAACAGATTGGGACATCACGCTAGCGTTGTCATGCCCTATTATAAGACACCCTATCTACAAAGGGCGACTACAAAGGTGGTTTTTTGTCACCATTTGGAAATGGCAGGAACTACTTATTTTGCTGAGGTGATGGCCGTTGAGAATGATTTGGGATTTGAGCTTTATGTTATCCGTATTCAGGAACTTACAGATCGTGAACGGGTATATGGCTATGATGACGATCACGAGCGCTTTGTGGCTTTTCAACGGGTGGCATTAGAATGGGTGAGGAGGTTAACTAAATTACCAGACATTGTTCATTGTCACGATCATCATACTGGTTTTATACCTTTTATGATGAGCCGTACACCAGATTTTGAAATACTAAAGATGATACCTACCGTATTGTCGATACACAATGCACAATATCAAGGGGCTTTTTCGCATGAGCGGTTGGATCTCTTACCTAGCTTTCGCGAAAGCGATCTCGGGCTGCTAGATTGGTACGGGCAAATTAATCCGCTGGCTGCAGCCATCAAATGTGCTTGGCGCGTCAATACAGTTTCTCCTTCCTATATGCAGGAACTACAAGAAAAAGCAAATGGTTTAGAGGGACTTTTAAGAGCTGAGAAACAAAAGTGCGTGGGTATTTTAAACGGTATAGATACAGAAACCTGGGATCCATCCACCGATGACTATTTGGTCAAAAATTATACGATCAGAACTAGAAACGCGGGTAGAAAAGCCAATAAAGAAGCTCTTTGTACCGAATTTGGCCTAGATGCGACCAAACCCTTATTTGGTTTTGTAGGACGGTTGGTCTGGGAAAAAGGGGCCGACATCTTGCCAGAGGCGATAGACCAAGCGCTTAAAAGATTTGATATCAATATCATCCTCCTTGGCTCGGGTTCTGAAGAGGTAGAAAATCAACTAAGAGCCCTGCAACACAAATACAGCGGGTCATATAATGCGTATATTGGTTATGAAGAACGAATGTCGCATCAAGTCTATGCTGCTGCTGATTTTCTTTTGATGCCAAGTAGAGTAGAACCCTGTGGCCTAAACCAACTCTATTGTCTTCGCTATGGTTGTATGCCTATAGTTCGAAGAACAGGAGGACTCAAAGATACGGTCATAGATATAGGTGATGATGGTTTTGGCATTTGCCACGATCAAACTACTGTACCTGACGTGGTCTATAGTATAGAACGTGCCGTGACTCATTTTAAGGATATAAAAAAGCATAAAGCCATACAAAAAACAATGATGGAGATAGATCACAGTTGGGAAAACGCAGCTGATTCGTATATTTCCTTGTACCAACAATTAAATACCTAAGCTATGAATAACAAAGTACTAGCGATTATCCTTGGAGGAGGTCAGGGATCTCGTCTTTATCCACTTACCAAATCACGTTCAAAGCCTGCAGTTCCTATCGCAGGAAAATATCGCTTGGTAGACATTCCAATCTCTAATTGTCTCAACTCTAACATCAAACGCATGTTTGTATTGACGCAATTTAACTCTGCCTCTCTCAATAAACACATTAAACACACCTATCAATTTAGTTATTTCTCTGAAGCTTTTGTCGATATCTTAGCGGCAGAGCAGACACCAGAAAACAAGGGGTGGTTTCAGGGCACGGCCGATGCTGTAAGGCAGAGTATTCATCATTTTAAAGGATACGAATCGGAATATATTCTAATCTTATCTGGAGATCAACTCTATCAGATGGATTTTAATGAAATGCTGGAAGCGCATATTAAAAGTAAAGCCGAGATAAGTATAGCCTCTCTGCCTGTTAATGCTAAAGATGCAACCTCTTTTGGGATTTTAAAGACCAATGATAAACAAACCATCACCTCATTTATAGAGAAGCCTGAGGCCAACCTTCTTCCCGACTGGGCTTCTGAGGTCTCACCGGCGATGAAAGAGCAGGGCAAACACTATTTGGCCTCTATGGGGATCTATATCTTTAACAAGGACCTACTCTTTAAACTTTTAGAAGGCACCGAGACTATGGATTTTGGAAAGGAGATTATCCC
>CAZJWI010000199.1:0-14356 GCA_964549485.1 uncultured Flavobacteriaceae bacterium | reverse complement strand
GATGATGACAGAAATCGCAAATATACATCAAGCAATATGCCCACAAGAAACCTTATTTGTTGTTGATGCAATGACAGGTCAAGATGCGGTAAATACGGCCAAGGCCTTTAACGACATACTTAATTTTGACGGGGTCATCCTCACAAAATTAGACGGTGATACGCGTGGTGGTGCTGCGATCTCTATTAAATCTGTGGTCGATAAGCCTATCAAATTTATCGGTACAGGTGAAAAAATGGAGGCTATTGATGTCTTCTATCCTTCACGTATGGCCGATCGTATTTTGGGAATGGGTGATGTTGTTTCGCTGGTAGAGCGAGCTCAAGAGCAGTTTGATGAGGTTGAGGCACGAAAACTACAAAAGAAAATTGCCAAAAATCAATTTGGATTTGATGATTTCCTCAAGCAGATACAGCAGGTCAAAAAGATGGGGAACATGAAGGATTTGATGGGTATGATTCCTGGCGCCGGAAAAATGATGAAAAACGTTGATATCGATGATGACGCGTTTAAACACATAGAAGCTATCATCCATTCAATGACTCCAGAAGAGCGTTCAAATCCATCTACGATTAACGCGAGTCGAAAAAAACGCATAGGTAGGGGGTCTGGTACTTCAGTACAACAGGTCAATCAATTGCTCAAACAGTTTAATCAAATGAGTAAGATGATGAAAATGATGCAGGGCGGCGGGGGCCGTAAGATGATGCAGATGATGAATCGAATGAAATAAGTAATCGGAAACGCAACCTTCTCTTCACCTTTAAAAAAGCCAATCAAATGACCATACTAGACGGTAAAAAAACAGCCAACGACATCAAAAATGAGATCAAGGATGAGGTCGACAAAATGAAAGCCAATGGCGAGAAAGTACCACATCTGGCTGCGGTAATTGTTGGGAATGATGGAGCGAGACTCACTTATGTAGGAAGTAAAGTGCGTGCCTGTGAGCGCGTTGGCTTTGAATCTACCTTGGTCAAACTATCAAGTACCACGAGCGAAATTGAATTACTCGACAAAATAGAAGAACTCAATAACAATTCGGATATCGATGGTTTTATCGTTCAGTTACCACTGCCTCAACAGATTGATACGCAAAAAGTTTTACTAGCAGTAGATCCTGATAAAGATGTTGATGGATTTCATCCTACCAATTTTGGAAAGATGGCGCTAGATATGAGTACTTTTATTCCTGCTACTCCTTTTGGTATTCTCGAATTATTGGAGCGCTACGACGTCTCCACCAAAGGAAAACATACAGTAGTTATAGGTCGCAGTCATATTGTAGGTCGTCCTATGAGTATATTAATGGGACGGAAAGGATTTCCTGGAAACTCTACAGTAACCTTAACGCATAGTCACACCAAAAACATTACCCAAATTACCTCTCAGGCAGACATTATTATTACGGCTTTAGGTGTTCCTGGTTTTCTGAAGGCAGAAATGGTAAAGGATGACGCTGTGATTATTGACGTGGGTATAACCCGCGTACCCGATGATAGTAAAGAAAAAGGGTATTATATCACAGGTGATGTCGATTTTGAAAATGTAAGCAAAAAGGTCTCGTTTATCACTCCCGTACCAGGTGGAGTAGGCCCAATGACTATTGCGATGCTCTTAAAAAATACCTTACTAGCAAGAGAACGTCACAGAGCTATGGCTCGATAAGACCGTCTCATGTTTGAGCTAGCTTAAATAAAATTGTAGGCTAGAGCTCAAGATGTACAACCCACCAAGAAGGGTAATGATCCAATTGTATCTTTTGAATAACCATAGCGAAATGCGATAAAGCAGTAGGGTTGCAACTGCCAGCATAAGGGGTAGCCACGTCACCACGAGCTTTTCTGCGGCTCCATCTTCATTGCTATTGGTATTTGCTGCAACGATCAAAAGAGAGCTACTTATAACAATAGCAATCATAAAAATGATATTGGTTTTTGGTTTATTCCAAAGCGTCGCTATAGCCATAAGATAACCTATTACAATCTTCCGTTTATTTTTTGGCCTCCATCGCTGCGAAAGCTGCTCCAATAAGCCCAGCATGATTTTTTGTTTTGGCAGCAACCAAAGGAACTTTAGTGGTAAGCACGTGTTTAAATTCGTCAATGCGTTTACTGATGCCACCACCCAAAATATAGTGATCGGGAGTGCAAATAGATTCTACCTGTTCCAAAAAGAAATTAAAACGTTGCGCCCATTGTTCGTAACTCAAATTCTCTTTTTTCCGAATCGAATTTGCCGCATATTGTTCAATAGGTTTCTTTTTGTAAGGTATCCGGCCAAATTCAAAATTTGGTATGAGCTGGCCATTGTAAAAGAGCCCACTTCCAATACCAGTGCCTACGGTAATGACCGCGACAAGACCCTTAAGATTTTTACCTACTCCGTATCGCATCTCGCCTAAGCCAGCGGCGTCGGCATCATTTATAACGGTTGTAGGTAGTCCCGTTTGCTCAGTAAATAGCTTATCAATCTGTACGTGCAGCCAGCTAGGGTGCATATTGCCATAGGCCTTGGCCTGACCATTCACAATAATGGTAGGAAAGCCGACACCTATGGGGCCCTTCCACTGAAAATGATCTACTATTTGTTGTACGCAACCTGCTACAGCTTCTGGAGTGGCGGGACGCGGGGTTGGTACCCTAAAACGCTCGCCCATATAATTCTCGTTTTCTAAATCTACTGGGGCGCCTTTTATGCCAGTGCCGCCAATATCTATGCCTAATACTTGCATGAATTCAATACGATTAATAAGGTGATGAAGATAGTTATTTTATCTAAGTTAGTTTTTCTAAATCAGTGACAATACCCAATGTAAGACTTCTTTGATGGTGTTCTTGCTAATCTGTAGCAAAAAGTTGTGTATCATCTTTAAAGGCCTTAAACTCTAATGCATTGTTGCAGGGATCATAAAAAAACATGGTCGCTTGTTCTCCCACTTTTCCTTCAAAACGGATATATGGCGCTATAATAAATTCGACTTTTCCTGTAATAGCTTTCGCGAAAGCGTGAAAATCTTCCCATGTCAAAACAACCCCAAAATGAGGCACAGGCACCGCCTTGCCATCTACGGCATTGTGATGTGTGTCATCCTGGGTTTTCTCTTTGTAATGAATCACTAGTTGGTGACCAAAAAAATTAAAGTCAACCCAATGATCACTGCTTCGACCCTCTTGGAGTTGTAAGATGTCTCGATAAAAAATTCTAGCTTTTTCAAGTTGATCTACCGGTATGGCAAGATGAAATGGACGTAATTGGCTCATAATACTTGTTTTATTTTGAAATTCTATCAAAGCGATAACTGCCTCCAGATTGATTGAGTGTAAACGATTGATATTGACCACCTACCAAAGATAAAAAGCTAATCTTTAGATCGAGCGCTTGCATGGTAAATTCGGTAGGGCTTTGGGTGTCAAGCACGAAAGCCTGTTGTCCTGTAGCTTGTATACTCAATTTGCCGTCTCGGGTAGTTGTCACACTAATTTTAAGCCCTATGTCATCAGAACCATATAGGCCAGAATATTGTTGCAGCTGTGCGTGAGATAGAACAATATCTGCAAAAAGTGGTAGGGTTATGGGTTGCTGGTTTACTATAGCTAGTAAATCATTTGCGATTTTGTCGATATCGTAATGCACACCATTTGAAAGTATACTTATCGCAATATGTTGTTCGGGTAGGTAAGCCGTTCTGGTCTTAAAACCATCTATAGCGCCCCCGTGACCGTAGGCGAGAACCTTTGTGGGGAGTTTAAAAATACCTGCCCCAAAACGCTGCTCATTTGTTTCCAACATTTTGGCTCTTGTTTCTGGACTCAGAAGACTATCATTCTCAAAGAGGGCTTGCATAAATGAATTTAGGTCTACGGCGTTACCCACCACAGCTCCTGCACCCATGGGCACACTCATATGTGTTTGACCCGCAAACTGCCAGAAATTTCCATTGTAAACGTAAGAAAGGGCTTCATTTTTTGAGGTTACGGCATCTTTTCCAAAGGCGATAGAGGGCAAGGCCAAAGGTTGTGCAATGCGTTTGTGCAAGCTCTGAGCGTAAGTGGTTTGATCCAACTGCTCAATGATAAAGCTCAACAACAAAAAGTTCGTATTGCAATAGGCAGTTCTAGCACCTGGTTCAAAGGCCGGTGTACCCATTTCTATATTGGCAAGCAAACTATTTTTACTGGTTTGTGCAAACATATAATTGCCGTATCTGGCATCTGTGGTGTAATCAAAAAGACCACTTTTGTGACGCAGCATCATCCCAATAGTAATGCGATCGGCATTGGGAATCCTAGGAAAAAATTCAGCCAATGTGGTGGCTTCTGTCAATGTACCGTTCTCGATCAATTGGTAAATCATCGTTGCGGTAAATACCTTACTAATCGATCCCAATCGATATACAGTGGTGATAGTGTTGGGGCTTTTAGTATCTCTGTCGCTAAAACCAAAGGCATTTTGATAGTGTACGATGCTATCTTGCTGTATATGTACCGACCCCATAAACCGATCCTCTTCTGTAAGCAGTCTAAAATAATCGGATATGAGTTTAGTGTCAAAAGATTGTGCCGTAGTAGTAGCTATACACAAAACTAAAAGAAGCGGCAGTAGGCGATGGGGCATAAGATAGGATTTACAATGGTAAATATAGGAAGATTGGCTTAATCGATGAAGCCAAGAATGGCTTTGCGTACGTCGTCTTGATAAAGTGAATGCCCAAAGCCCTGGGTTTCAATGTAGGTACTTTTCGGCCATTGTGCATGTATAGCTCTTGATGCAGTCACAGGAGCAATTTCATCATAAGTATCGTGTATGATAAGACCTGGTATAGTTACCGCTTTCGCGAAAGCGGCCCCAGAAAATGCTGAAAAAGAAAAACCAAATTCGGTTTTGACCAATTCTTCAAGAGCCAGCATTACCTTAGAAGAGAGCCCAAGTATCGCTTGATAGTCTTTCATAATCTCAGACAATTCTGATGGAGCTCCCAAAACGACCATTTTTGAAAGGTATTCTGGACGGTATCTATTATAATGAAATAGACAGGTTAAACCACCCACAGAATGTCCGATATGATAGCTTGGGGAATAACGTTTGCTGATCAGTTCTAAATAACTAGCATAGGTGGGAACATTAAAAATGCTACCATCGGTATAGCCGTGGGCAGGGCCGTCAAAGGCTATAATGTCATAATCTTTTTTTTGGAGATCTTCGATCAATCTAAACCAACGGTAGGAGTTACTCTCCCATCCATGTATAAGTAGTACTTTTGGACCACCGCCTTGCCATCGATAGACCTGGATTTCTTTGCCTTTTGAGGTCGTGACAGTTTCGTATTTGGCAGGGTCTAGAAAAAGAGCTTGCTCAGAAGAGACACGACCAGCTCTGGGACTACAAAATAGAAGAAAGGCTTGTCTCGCTGCTGCACGCCTAGAGAAGAGTGCTTTAATATTGATATACCACCCAATGATTTTGGGAATTAGCTTTGCCAAAAGTTTTTTCACAGTAACAGTTTATTCGCGGTGTACCAGATCCATAGAAAATGCCGGGCTGCAGATGGCAATATATTCACAAGGTTCTGTAAATGGATTGCTATACTGGACTCGGGTGTTTTTATGAATTTTGATCGACTGTCCAGCTTCCAAAATCACCGTCTCATCAGCAATGATAAATTGTTTTTTGCCCTTAATGATGAAGGTATATTCATCAAATTCTGGAGTTTGAAAGGGCTCACTCCATCCTGGAGGGGCGATCATATGCGCTATACTTAATTGACTGTCACCATTGGTGGCATTACCCCAATGCTCTGCGATGTGTTTCCCATCGGTAGTGGGGACTATAAAAGGATTGCTTTGTATTTGATATTTTTTCTTCATTAGTAACGCATTAATCTACCACCCCACCATAATATACTTTATAGGAGCATCGTCAGGTATCATGGTTTGTTCAATTTTTTTGGTGGTGGTCACTAATAAATCACCAGGCAAGTGTTTTTTGTCTATGGTAAAATAGACGTTACTCTCATTGACAAATATCACCGCAGCGCCTATGATATTGTCGATGCGTTTGATGGTGTAGTTGTCGCTTATATCTTTAAAAGTACTGTTGAGAGAAACTCCTTTGGCAGTGGTGTAACGGTCATCCATAATTTGGATATTGTCAACAAGACTGCTGTCTGTGGCATTTTTGGGCATGATGCGCAGCAGTAAAGAGGCATTGGCCTTATCATACACTTTGACGATACTTCCTGTATTGACAAATTCAGATCGCCCTTCGGTATTGACTACGCTGTCACCTGCAAATACCTTTTCTAACATTCTAATGGGTGTCGATTTTTTGAGCGGTCCTACCTGATCACTGCTAATGAGATAAGGATCATTTTGAGTACAGGAAAGTAGGCTAGAAACAGAAACCAGTAGTAGGAGATATTTTTTTATCATGATAGTTAAATAGTGCTAAGTGTTGGAGTTTTATTTTAATAATTTGCCAAGTATACCAAAAACGCCTCTAATAACGGTAGCACTTGTTAATACTTTAACGATTGCTTTTGAGGTCGCACTTTGGGTAGATCGACTGGAGGATTTTCGTGTACGAGAACTCGATCGTTCTGCTTTGGCGCGTTCTTCTCTGGCCTTCTCTTTGGCCTCTTCTTGATTGGCCTTTTCTATTTTTTCATTAAGCAGCTCATAGGCACTATCGCGATCTATGGCTTCATTGTATTTTTTGACCAATTTTGACTTTGCGTTAATTTGATCAAGCTCCTCTTGGGTCAAAATATCCATGCGGGACATAGGAGCTCTGAGCATAGTGGCTGCAAGCGGGGTTGGTCTTCCCTTTTCATCCAAGGCCGATACGAGCGCCTCTCCAATTCCTAAAGAAGTGAGCACTGTTTTGGTATCGTAATACGGTGAATCTGGATAATTCTCGGCAGTCAGTTTTATCGCCTTGCGGTCTTTGGCAGTAAAGGCGCGCAATGCGTGTTGTATTTTAAGACCCAATTGAGACAGTACACCTTCGGGAATATCTGTTGGATTTTGAGTTACAAAATACAGTCCTACTCCCTTAGAGCGTATAAGTTTTACAATGCTTTCAATCTGACTATGCAGTGCCTTGGAGGCTTCTTTAAAGATGAGGTGGGCCTCATCAATAAAAATGACTAATTCGGGTTGATCGCTATCTCCCTGCTCAGGAAAGGTAGTGTATATTTCGGATAGCAAGCTTAGCATAAAGGTCGAAAACAAGGCAGGACGATCCTGAATATCTGTTAGTCTTATGATGTTGATAATTCCTCGTCCTTCATCGGTAATACGCAATAGATCATCTGTATCAAAGGATTTTTCGCCAAAAAAGATATCGGCTCCTTGTTGTTCTAATTCTACAATTTTACGCAAAATAGATCCAGATGAGGCCGAAGAGATACGACCGTATTCCTTTTCGATGTCATCTCTTCCTTCATTGGTGGCATATTGTAAAATCTTTTTAAAATCCTTTAAGTCAAGAAGCGGGAGTTTATTGTCGTCACTGTATTTAAATAAAATAGAGATGATTCCCGATTGAGCCACTGTAGCATCGAGTATTCTCGAAAACAAAACGGGTCCAAACTCACTTACGGTAGCACGCAAACGCACGCCTTCTTGCTCGGAGAGGGTCAATATCTCAACGGGAAAATCTTTGGGTGTAAATGGCAATCCAATTTTTTGGTGACGCTCATCAATTTTGGGATGCCCAGGGCTTGCTTTGGCAATACCGGAGAGATCCCCCTTCATATCCATTAATAATACAGGTATCCCTTTTTCAGAAAGATTCTCGGCCAGTACTTGTAGTGTTTTTGTCTTTCCAGTACCTGTGGCCCCTGCAATAAGACCATGGCGGTTGAGGGTCTTTAAAGGTACTTTCACATGCGCATCGGTCATGGTTTCTCCATCAAGCATGGCAGCACCTACGGTTATAAAGTCGCCTTTAAAGCTATTTCCCTTTTGTATAAATTCAAAAAACTCTTGATTCTTATCCATAAAACGATTGGTTGTCATTGATAGGTGGTGCAGCAGGAGTTTATGCTGTTAGTACAAAAATCGATATACCAGGGGTGTTGTTGCACCACGCTTTCGCGAAAGCATAAAAATACGGATTCCACCAAAATAAGCCAGAATTATCTATTACATTTATAGGAAAACGACTGATGTATGAATTCTTATTATTACACCCTTATATCTCTAGTACTACTTGTAAGCGCATGTCAGGATAAAGCTATAGATAGCCCTCAACAAAAGGCTACAGTCCAAAAAAGCACACCTATTATTTTTCACCAGAGTCATGAGCCATTAAAAGCAACGGCTCCTTTTTCTGATATTGTAGAGGTAGGTAACACCTATTATCTTTCGGGTCAAATTGGTATGGATCACAGCACACGTACCTTAGTGAAGGGTGGCATTGAGGCCGAAACACGTCAAACGCTTGAAAATATTAAAGCTGTACTGGCAGCGCATGATCTCAAAATGAATCATGTGGTCAAAGCCCTAGTCGTTTTAGACGATATTGACAACTTTGCCACTTTTAACCAAATCTATCAAACCTATTTTAAACAAAAACCAGCGCGTACAACCTTTGCAGCGGCACACCTGGCAAGAGGAGCTAAAATTGAAATTGAGGTCGTGGCTGTGCGTCCTTAGCGCTGTGCTTTGACGTCTGTAAAATAAAGTTTTAAATTATTATCTGGACCATAGTGAACTAGAGGGATTTTTAGACCTTTAGTTTCGGTATATGCTTCAAAGGTGGTCATCATAGAGGCTTCTTTTTGATTGCCTTTACGGTAAACCCATTCGCTAATTAAAAAATCATCGTCATAATAAAAATCATAAGCATCGCCTGGGGTATAGCCGCCCTGGTCACCATAAACAATGGTTAACATTTTGGTACGTTTTTTTGAAATGGGTGCTGTTGCTGTATCCTGGGTGGTGATGGTAGTTCCTTCATCCCATACAAGTTGATAGGGCGCTAACAACCAGAATTTATCATTAATAAAAGCCTGATCGGCTTTAATCAATGTTGAGTCTAGCTGCTTTCTATTATAGGTGATGGTGTCATTGGGTTTGTGCAAGGTCACTTGATCGAGCTTGGGTTTCCATGACCACGAACGCTTAGCTACTGTTCTTCCTGCACGATCTACATTAAAGGTAAAATCGAGCTGAGTGATGTCATCCCAATTCTCCAGTCCGTGCTTATAAGCAATAGTTTCGGCTATAGTCAATTCACGATCGCCAGTGGTGTCTACAGCAGTCTGGGCTGCGGGCTGTGCTGGTTCTGAGCTCGTTTTTTGTTGTTGCTCACAACCAAAAAACAAAAAAATACAAGGAAGTAGGCGTAGCAGATATTTCATAGATTCAATTTTATAAAACAAAAATACAGAAATCTAGGCTAGTGCTACATAGGTCTCATTATTTTAGAATGACGGTAATGGTTTAGACCCTTGGGCAAGAACTTACTTTTGATCCAAATCAGCATCGCAGTAATAATCGTGGAGCTGATGATGTGCACAGTGGCAGGAGGTGATGGCTAATTTTACGGCTTTGGTTGCGGTAGATCTAAAAATTCGGATAAGATCAAATAAGGTTGAATGTTGTGAAGTCATTTGTTTTAATTTTGACGTCTTGGTCACCTTTTGGATTCAACCCTTACAACATAGTGATAAAAGGCTTTCTTTCATAAGATTCCCAGTAGTTATCATCCTATCGCTTAAGAATTCGTCTTCAGAATAGTAAAAAATAGAAAAAAAACCGAAAGGCGACGTCCAAAGTTGTGATAACAACCGTATATACCATATCATAAATCAAAAAAAGGTTTAAGTAATTAAGTAAACGTCCCCCTATTTAGTTAAGTTTAGGTTGAAACCTCGAAGCATCATCTTCGAGGTTTTCTTTTTTTTGAGCCTGGCGTTGTTCCTATAAGGGCACTTCTATTGAGAATTAATTGGGCAAGATGATGGGCGTCGGTTTCGAAGTAGTCGTGATCACTAGCTAGCATAAGCCAGGATTTAATACCCACGCTTTCTATGGGTTTGATACTTTTAAATTGATGTTTGAGCTTTTGATGATGTTGCTTTTTTGTGGCTATCCATATAACATTATCCTTTGGGTATGTTTCTTTTTCGCGTAAAGCGAAAAGCAAAGAAGCTTCATAGTAATAGGCATCTACTCCAAACATTTTCTTATGTTTTAAGGGTAGTGAGTATAGCATATCTAAAAAAAAGGAAAAGGTTGCATCTTAAAATCGCCCAATGATACCCGCTCTGCCAAGACCCAATTGTAGGTTCCAGCTTATACCTGGCTTTTTCCTGCCATCGGGATAGAGGTTTTTTTTGTTGATATAATTGTCAATAGCATCTACAGTGGCCACACTAATTGCCAGACTAAGCACCACATCGGTAAGCCAATGCGCTCCATCCCAAATACGAGAAACAGGGGAGATAAGCCCAACGGTATAAATCCCAGCCTTGACCCAAGGATTGTCAAATTGTTTGCCAATGGCATAAGCTGCAGTAAAGGATAATATGGTATGTCCTGAAGGAAATGAACGCCAGCCAGGCTGACCGCTAAAGGGTTTAAAGTCAAACTTCCCTTGATTATTTTGCGGTCTTGACCTTCCTACGGTAGCCTTAAGCACTGTCTGAAGAAAACCTGCAGCCGTAGCCGATGATATCATCAATACACCGGTCTCTCTAACTTTTTGATTTCTTGTAAACAATCCATATAAGTATACAGATCCCGTTAGACCATAAGCTACTTGTGGGCTTCCAAACCGATCTCCAAATTGCCTAAGGGCATCGGGTAAGCCGTCGCGCTGTCTTCTAAAAAAAGAACTTGTTTCATCGTCTATAAAATACAGGGCGGCAGTGCCTCCTACTACAAAACCTGCAGTAATCCAATCGTCTTTATCCCAAGAAGCAGGACGGCTATAGGCATGCAAAACACCTTTAACCGCAGCTTTAGTATCATATTTGGCGAGTTGCCAGATACTAAGTGTGTCTTGTGTTTCAAATGCAAGTGGTGTCTGTCCTGACAGGTTATTGGCCCATAAACCAATACAACTGTATAGAATGAATGTATAAAAATAGTGCCTCAAGGTATTTTTCTTTTTTTGGGAATTTACAAAAACAATAGGAGTAATGGGGGTACCCAAAAAATCAAATAGGTGTCTTATCTAATTATTTTGATAATGAGCCTTAGCAGCGTGCTTTTGCAATTGACCAAATTCTTTTACAGCAGTGCGTAATGCTAGAAACTGAGCATCTTGATTACTGTTATAGCGCCCCAGCATTTTAAGGTGATGCCGTACTTTTTTTGTGGTCTGACGCATATAACTACTTAGCGATTTTTGCAGTACCCGGTCATTTTGAACCGCAGCCTGAGCTATGGTTCTTGGTAAATCTACAGACGAAAACACCAGGGCATCTAGATGATGGGCAGAGATAAGGTCGGTCTTTGAGTAGACTTTTCTATTAATTGCCCGCTTATCTAAGCTGCGCAATCCCAAAGATAACTGGCATATTTCTAATGCCTTCTTATACAGTGGTAATTGTGTTACTGTTATTTCTGGCGCTATGGACCGTTTCATGGGTGTAGGATTAGTAACACAAAAATATTGAGGAAATCATCGATAATTGTTTCGATTTTAAAGCCAAAGTGTTAATTTGGTTTAAAATTATTCTATAATTAAAGATTAAAATTTAAAAAGTATGGATGCGTTTAATCGAGACATTTTGAAATGTTTACAAGTTAATGCAAGAATGAGTAATGCCGCGATAGGACGTAAGATTGGTATGTCGTCTCCTGCTGTTGCCGAACGCATTAGAAAGATGGAAGATCTTGGTATCATAAAAGGATATATGGCTCAAATAGATCCGCTTACATTGGGTTATCAGATGAAAGCCATCATCACCCTTAGAGCCTTTATGGGTAAACTAAAACCATTTCTGGAAGCCGTCAAAAATTGGGATGAGGTGGTTAATTGTTACAGAGTGACAGGCAATGAAAATATAGTGATGGTAGTAACCCTGCGCAATCAACAACACTTAGAGCAGTTCATAGATCAGATCATTGGTTATGGTGAGTCAAAAACCCAAATCGTATTGTCTAAAGTGGTTGATGCCAACCCTATTCTTTAATTAATTTTTTATCCCTGGCTGTAATAGCGTAAAGTTTTCCTGAGCCTTGGCCGTGTCAACCATTTCTTTGACATCGCTAAGCAGTTTTTTGGCATCGTAAATTATACCGTCTTTTATCGTATATGAAACACCACCTACACGCACCACTTCATTGTCTTCGGTTAATTTTATAGCACCAGTGCCGTAGAGTACTTTTAGATTTTGTAATGGATTTTCTGAGACGATCACAAAATCTGCCATTTTACCTACCTGTACAGAGCCTATTTTATCATCCATTCTCAAGGCTTCGGCACCGTTAAGCGTAGCTGCTCGAATTACTTCTAAAGGATGAAATCCGGCTTCTCTTAGCAGTTCCATTTCTCTGATATAGGCAAAGCCATAAAGTTGAAATATAAATCCAGAATCTGAACCTGTGGTAACGCGGCCACCTCTGTTTTTATATTCATTGACAAAGGTCATCCAAAGACGATAATTTTCTTTCCAATGTACTTCTTCTTCGGTGCCCCAAAAATGCCAATACGAACCATGCGATATTTTACTAGGTTGGTAAAATCGCCAGAGCGATGGGAGGGTGTAGGTTTCATGCCATTCGGCGCGACGTGCTCTCATCAAATCCCGACTGGCCTCATAAATATTAAAAGTGGGATCTAAGGTAAAATCTAGCGCTAGCAATTCGTTCATAACCGCGTTCCAATGTTCCGAATAGGGTGGGGCAGCTTGTTTCCATAAACGTCCTGCTTCACCAAAGCGATGCTGCTCATTGTTGTAATTGTAATCCAGAGGATAGTCCTGAACTGTTTTGTCCGAAAACAGAGCTTCGGGAAGACCGTACCAGTGTTCCATAGAGGTAAGACCAGCTCGTGCACTGTGTAATACATTCCATCGCGCTACGCTCATTTGGGCGTGATGCATGGATGAGGTAAGACCAAGTTTTTTATTTTCTTCTAAGGCCGCTTGCATAATATGTGGTTCGGCTCCAAAAAATTTAATACCATCGGCACCTTTGGCAGCATTAGTTCTAACCCACTCTCGGGCTTGCTGGGCAGTAGTGATAGGAGATTTTGCACCTTGTCCAAAACCGGTATGCGCCACAATTCTAGGTGCGATAATTTCATTTTTTGCCGATCGTTTTTTGAGATCTAAGGTCCAGTCTATACCTCTACCCGAGGGTTCGCGCACAGTTGTAATTCCGTGAGCCATCCATAATTTAAATACATAATCCCAATCTGCACCCTGTGGGACACCTCCAATATGACCGTGCATATCAATAAAACCTGGCAACAAATACATGCCACTTACATCCAGCTCTTTGCCACCCGCTCGTAATTGGGGTCTTCTGGAGTTGTCAATGGCTACTCCTGGATAACCAACCACTTTAATCTCTTTAATGACGTTTTGCTCTACCACAATATCAACAGGGCCAATAGGAGGAGCACCGTCTCCATTGATTAAAGTAACACCTCTAATGATGAGCTGATCAAAAGGACCCTGCTCAGTTTGGGCTTGTAGACTATATGTTGCAATGGACAAGGGAAATACGAATAGGATAGTGGCAATTAGGGATCGTAGACAATGGTTTGATTTCATGGGTGGTGACTTAATGTGAATTAAAACGTTTACTGCTGTGTCGCTAGATTAATCAATTAGGCTACCAAAAAACAGTGCATTTAAAAATAGTTTGTTGGTGCCATACCAGCTACCTCTAAAATTAGGATTGTCGGCAAAGAGTACGACGCGTCCACGACCCTGGCGGCTCACTACTATGGATGCGCTTTTTTTCATATATTCTTCCAGGTTCTTTTTGGAAATAAAGCCATCGATATGAGGATCATCGGTGTATTGAGCGACTGTGTTGTATTCATTTATACTAGGTTGTAACCATACATTATTATTCTTGTAGACGGGCAATTTGGTATCTGTATATCCAAAGCCTATAGGATGTGTCAGATCCAGATCTACTTCAAAAATAGCTCCTCCTACTCGTTCTTTACCACGATTTGGGCCTGCGTCTACATAGGGTTGTCGCTCCTTTGTCACCGTCGAATCTTCCTTATTTTTGGTGAGTTTTTCTTTGGCAATTTTGGTATTAACAGCCCAAGAAGAAGCTCTGGCAATGGTGATTAGTGTATTGCCCTGTTGTACCCAATTTTTGATTTTTTCGATGTCTTCTTTACTGAGGCTGCTGTAATTACCAGATACCATGAC
>CAZJWI010000198.1:0-6884 GCA_964549485.1 uncultured Flavobacteriaceae bacterium | reverse complement strand
TGCCAACCAGGGAAACCGTCGCCCCAGGGGCTTGGCCATCTCATAATGTGCTGTGGTTCGGCTTTTTTCCACAAGGCAAAATCCTGTGGGTTTTCCTTTTCATCTTGAGCGGTAAGCGCGCGGGTGTTGGCAATCATATCTTCGAGCTTACGACCTGAGAGTTTGCCGTATTGATGATCCTTATTAAAACGAATAACATCAAAGTAAACCGATCCATTTTTTTCATAGGCATAGCCGTTATCTAGAATCTTTTTGATGAGTTCTATTTGTTCTATGATATGTCCTGTTGCCGTTGGTTCTATACTTGGAGGCAAGAAATTAAAGGTGTTTAATATGTTGTGAAAGTCTACCGTGTACTGTTGTACCACTTCCATAGGCTCAATTTTTTCAAGCCTGGCTTTTTTGGCAATCTTATCTTCTCCGCCATCGCCATCGTCTGTGAGATGTCCTGCGTCTGTAATATTACGCACGTATCTCACCTTGTACCCCAAATGCTTTAAATACCTAAAAATCATATCAAAGCTCATAAAAGTACGCACATTGCCAAGGTGAACATTACTGTATACCGTAGGTCCACATACATACATTCCAACATGTCCTTCTAACAAGGGTTCAAATACTTCTTTGGTTCCAGTCAAAGAATTATACATTTTTAAGGTCTGCGATTGGTATAAGGCCATGTTTTAATTTAAAGTATTGATGAAGCTAAGATATTTAACCTAATGTTAAAACTCAAAACGGCAACACCCTGGTCACCGTTTTTATGAATCATTTTGTGGGTGCTATTTTAAAATTCGGTATCTAATTTAATATAATCTAAGAATTCACGTCGTGTTGCCTCTTCTTTAAATTTCCCGCCAAATTCACTCGTCACCGTACTGCTCTCGATATCGCGAATACCGCGGCTATTAACACAAAGATGTTTGGCGTCAATAACGCAGGCAACATCTTGAGTATTTAAAACTTTTTGCAATTCTTGTACAATCTGCATGGTTAAACGCTCTTGTACCTGAGGACGCTTAGCAAAGTAATCTACAATGCGATTCATCTTTGACAGTCCCACCACGTTGCCATTAGAAATATAGGCAACATGCGCTCTTCCTACTATAGGTAGCAAGTGATGCTCACAAGTCGAATAGACAGTTATGTTTTTTTCGACGAGCATTTCGCCATATTTGTAGTTGTTGTTAAAGGTTGACGCTGTAGGTTTACGATCTGGATGTAGGCCTCCAAAAATTTCGTTGACAAACATTTTGGCTACCCTGTTGGGCGTGCCTTTAAGGCTGTCATCAGTCAAATCCATTCCCAGGGTCTCTAATATATTAGCGACATCCTTTTTAATGCTTGCGATTTTTTCGATATCACTAAGTTCAAAAGCATCCTCTCGCAAAGGAGTAGTTGCACTTGAGCTCATATGATCATCGCCCATAGCTTCGATTTCTTCCAATTGTTTTTCTAATTCTGTTTTCATAGACATTTTGATTACCCAATCTGTCGAGAAGGTTACAAATAGCTTGCAAAGGTACGAAATTTTGCGCTTTCTATGGGCTTAGCCCCACTGTTGTAGCGTTTGTAGTACATGATCTTTATAGGTCCGGCTTATGGGTAATGCTTTTCTCTCTATAGTGACATGTTCTGTGGTATAGCTCTCTATTTTTGAAATTGCTACTACAAATGATCTGTGAAGTCGTAAAAATTGTGAAGTGGGAAGTTTGGAAAGCAAATGCTGCATAGTTTCTCTAGTGGTGTAGGTGGTGGTCTGAGTGTGAATTTGTAAATAATCCCCTCTACTTTCGCCATAGAGAATATCTGATAAGAACAGTTTGACCATTTTCCTGTCAACCCTAATAAAAATAAATTCCTTATCGGTAGGGATTACCTTTGCTGTAGTTTGATAGGATAGAAACAAATTGACGGCACTTAAAAGTCTGTCTAAAGAAATTGGTTTAAGTAGATAGTCAATTGCTTGTAGTTCAAAACCTTCTACAGCATAATCACGATGGGCGGTGGTGAAAATAATTTTTGTGGTAGCTCCTATCGCTTTAGCAAATTGCAATCCGTTGAGATTGGGCATCTGTATGTCCAAAAAAACCAGGTCAATGGGCTGTTGATTCAGAAATGAGAAAGCAGCTGTGGCACATGGACAACTCGCAACGATTTCTAGGGCGTCTATCTTTGAGAGATGCAGTTCTAAAATTTCTCTTGCAGTGGGCTCATCATCAATAATAAGCGCTTTATAAGAATGGGTCATACAGAAAGATCTATCTTTAGTAAAACATGAAAATGTTGGTCTGTTTTATTAGTCTCTAATAAAAAACGATTGGGGTAGAGCGTCTGCAGTCGGTTTCTGGTATTTTTGATACCCAATCCATGCGTAGGTGTTTCCATCTTTTTATGATCTATGGTATTGGTCATCTCAAAACTTAATTGCTGCTTTGTTGCCGCTATACTAATATGAATATCTATGGGAGGCTGTGCTGTATTGCTGTGTTTAAAACCATTTTCAATAAAGGCTAGAAATAGCATGGGAGGTATTTCAATAGCTGATGCGATATCTTTATCAAATTGAATGATAAGACGATCTCTAAATCTAACTTTTTCCAGTCCTATATAGGCTTCCAAATGGGCAATTTCTTCATGAATACTTACCGTTGGTTTATCCATTTGATAGAGCATATAATCCATTAATTGAGATAACTTCAAAATTAAGGATGGTGTTTTTTCAGACTGTTTGAGTGCAAACCCATATATGGTATTAAGGGTATTAAACAAAAAGTGAGGGTGAATTTGCTGTTTGAGATAAGTGAGTTCTTTTTGACGTGATATAAGCTTACGTTCTAAAAGATTTTTTTCTAATGCGATAATGCGTTGAGCCGATTTGCTTTGAGAAACCAGAACCCTTACCAGACTCACGATACTTACAACAATATATACCAGAATAAATACAAAGGCAAAATTTCGCGTAAGCAATGGCATTTGCCGCATATTAAAGCCAGAAAGGAATATGAAATTAACAAAAGTGATGATGACAATTAGAAACAGAGAGCCTACAATGACATAGCTCGTATACAGAGCAAACAGGCTGTAGTGTTTTTTTAGGAGATAGTTGGGTATTAAATAATAAGCTATAGTGTAGGTGGTCGCCATAGTTACGGGTAATAGGGCCGTCGAAAAGAACACTACAAAAGAGTTATTTGCTGTCGCATAACTAAAGAAGTAATAATAGAAAGCCCAGACAACTACCCATAGGAGCAAATGCAGTGGGAGTATTGACAACAAATGATTGATCTTTTTCTGCATACTGCAAAGGTGGTAAAATCTAACAAATGACAGGAGTTTTACGACAATCTCCCTATTTTACAAGACAGATAACATTTCTGGTGGCATAATTGTCGCTACCGTTGTAAATCAGGTCAAAAAAGGGTAAAATGCTGCAAGTAGTCTCTTTTTTAATCTGTCAATAAAAGTACCTGTTATTTTAGTGCTGTAGAACGATTATTCTTAAAAGCAGCTAACCCCGCTCGTAAGAACTGCTTTATAGATGCAACATAGTCTACTTCATCTATTTTTAATTTTTATGAAAAATTTACTTTTTATGATCACAGCATTAATCAATCCCATCACCGACGGAGGTCCCGTTTTTATGATTCCATTAGTTCTCTTTATGGGAGTCATTCTTCTTTTATTATTGCTAACACTTGGAGGAAAACGCAACGGCTCAAAAATGAGCAAATTAATAAGTCATATTAGTTTGTTTGCACTCGTCTGGGGCATTCTAGGCTCGACACTTGGTCTTATCACCGCTTTTGATGCCATGGAAGCTATCGACAATGTGGCCACACCTATTGTAGCTGGTGGTCTAAAAGTTGCTTTACTGTCTACGCTATTTGGGTGTATTGCCTTTTTAGTGGGCCGCGCGGCTATGTTCATTATAGCTTTACGCGCAGATAATACGTCATCAAATTAGAGACCTTACTCTTAAAGCAGAAAGCTTCTGATCGCTTCTAAAATCAGGAGCTTTTTTTGACAAATTTGGTAAGAATGACCAAGTGAACACCTTCCACTTTACCTTCTATGTGTTCAGGGTTGTCATGAACAAGCGAAATCCGTCTTACGGCAGTACCTCGTTTGGCTGTAAAATTGCCTCCACCTTTTACATCCAAATCTTTAATCAATACCACATCATCTCCGTGCTCAAGTACGGCACCATTGCTGTCACGGTGTTTAACAATACTGGCCAAATCTTGATAGCCCGACTTTGCCCAAGATAGGGTTTGGTCTTCTATGTACATCATATCCAATAAATCTTGTGGCCACCCATGTTGCTTTAAATGTTGTAGCATACGCCAGGCCAATACTTGCACAGCTGGTTCTGTACTCCACATACTATCGTTAAGACAGCGCCAGTGATTGGGATCTGCAGTTTCGGGTGCCTCAACTTGAGAGCGGCAATTTTTACAGATATAGACAGCATATTCTAAGGCCTCTCTCGTATGCGGCGCCACGATATAAGGTGCAAGGTTTTGGGGAGATTGACAAAGTTCACAAGAAGATTGGCTCCTTTGCTGAAGTGCTTCTAAAATCATAATTGGATAGATTGTTAATTATTCTAGTGTCTTAGACTACAGCCTAGTTAAAAGATTTTCTTTTTACGAAGTTCAAAATTCTGACCCAGATATACCTTTCTAACCATCTCATCTGCGGCCAGCTCTTCAGGTACACCGTGTTTTAAAATACTACCCTCAAACATTAGATAAGTTCTATCTGTGATGGCCAGGGTTTCTTGTACATTGTGATCGGTGATCAGAATACCGATATTTTTATTTTTGAGCTGGGCCACGATACGTTGAATATCTTCTACAGCTACAGGATCTACACCTGCAAAAGGTTCGTCTAACAATATAAAATTGGGAGAAGTGGCTAGGGCGCGTGCAATTTCGGTACGGCGTCTTTCTCCCCCAGATAATAAGTCGCCGCGATTTTTGCGAATATGTCCCAAACTAAATTCTTCAATCAACTCCTCCATTTTGTGAAGTTGCTCTTTTTTGGACAGCTTGGTGAGTTGGAGAACACTTAGAATATTATCTTCTATACTCAACTTTCTAAAAACCGAAGCTTCCTGAGCCAAATATCCAATACCGTTCTGAGCCCTTTTGTACATGGGGTATTTCGTTATCTCTTGGTTGTCAAGAAATATCTGGCCCCCATTGGGTTTGACCAGACCCACAATCATATAAAATGAGGTGGTTTTGCCAGCTCCATTTGGTCCTAATAAACCCACGATCTCACCTTGGTTAACCTCTACAGAGACTCCTTTGACCACTTTGCGGCCTTTATAGGATTTCATCAAGTTTTCTGCGCGTAATTTCATATGGCGTTAAAGATAGGAGTTTAGAGGGATTTGATAGAAGTGTTCTATTTACTTTAGGATGTCCTTAACGTCTATTGTTCGACCTGGGTTTCTAAGGCTTCCCAATATTCAAAGGCACGTCTTAAATGCGGGATGACTATAGTACCGCCTACCAGTGTGCCAATACTTAAAGTTTCCATGACTTCTTCGCGGGTTACCCCCATCTCATAAGAACTCTCTAAATGATATTTGACACAATCATCACAACGCAGTACTGCCGAGGCTACTAGGCCTAACAGCTCTTTGGTTTTTTTATCTAGAGCTCCTTCTGCAAAGGCATTGGTATCCAAATTAAAGATGCGTTTGATGATCTTATTGTTTTCGGCCATAAGCTTATCGTTCATTTTAGAGCGATAAGAGTTAAATTCTTGAACGGGATTATTCATACTGTATTAGATAAGATAATGCTATGATTAGTAATGCTTAGTGGTCGTTTTAAGCCAGACCTGCCTTTTTTGCTTTTTTCAGTTCTCTTTTGACCACAACTCTAGATATATGAATACTCACCTCATACAAGATGAGAATGGGTACAGAGACAATAATCTGGGTAGGTAGATCGGGTGGTGTAATTACCGCAGCAATTATTAAAACGATGACCAGAGCAAATTTACGATTCTTGCGCATGTATTGCGGGGTAATAAGCCCAATCTTACTTAGAAAATAAATAATGATAGGGAGTTCAAAAATAATTCCTCCCGCCAGCACAGATGATCGCACTATACTGATAAATGATTCAATATCAAATTGATTCTCTATCGTCTCAGAAATGGTGAAATTGGATAAGAAATTTATCGATAGCGGCACCACGATAAAGTAGCCAAATAATACACCTAGAAAAAACAAAAAAGAGGCCGCAAAGATAAATCCTTTAGAACTGCTGCGTTCGTTGGCGTATAAGCCTGGCGAAATAAAACGCCAAAATTCATAAAGCAAATACGGAAATCCAAGCACAAAGCCTGCGGTAATTGAGGTCCAGATAGCCACACTAAATTGCCCAGAGACTTTGCGACTTTGCAAGACAAATTCCATATCGCCTTCGTTGATACAACCTTTTTCCATCCCAAACATTTTAGATACATTACACAGCATTTCATACGAAATGAAATCGGGATAGGCTGGGCCAAAAATGATCACATCAAACAAAAAGCGTTTAAAAATAAAAGCTACAATGGCAATGATTAAAATAGCCAGGGTAGATCGAATCAAATGCCAACGCAGTTCTTCGAGATGATCCAAAAACGACATTTCGTCGGGGTGTTTTTTTACTTTCTTAGCCATTAGATAATACCTTCTTTAATCAAATCATGGATATGTACTACGCCTGCATAAATGCCGTTGTCATCAATTGCGAGTAATTGACTAATGCCGTGAGTTTCCAAAAGATCTTTGGCCGCGATGGCCATAGCGTCATTAGAAATCGTTTTGGGCGCTGGGCTCATGATAGCTGCAGCACTAAGCCCGTCTAATTGATCAT
>CAZJWI010000197.1:0-7124 GCA_964549485.1 uncultured Flavobacteriaceae bacterium | reverse complement strand
AAAAAAATCATTGAAGAGCTATCTAAAAAAAGTGATTAAAAATCGAAATTCGTAACGTTTTCATTCCAAGTTGTTCGCTTTGTTTAAACAAATTATTTAGGAACATTAGCCCTTTAATCCTGCTCAAAAGAGTAAGTCTTGTCTTTTTAGTAACTTCAATAAAAAAAAATGATGAGAATAATTTTGTTAGTGCTCTATTTTTTTAGTCTGTCTTATGGCTATAGTCAAAATGGTATTGGCGGATGGGAATATACCTCCGTAACTGAGGATGGTACCCCCTTGGTTCATCGTATGACAATCACCGATGGGTATTGGGTCATCACCCAATTTAAAGAAAAGACAGGAGAGTTTATTCACACTAAAGGTGGGTCTTTAACCTTTGAAGACAATCGCTGGCTATTTCATATAGCGTTTGACTCCAAAGATCGCGATCAGGTGGGCGTGACCCTGCCTGTGGATATTACCTTAACTGATGATAAGCTCTATATAGCACAGACAGGAAAAACTTGGCAACAAGTAGATACTGGCAAAGAAGGTGCCTTGGCAGGTGCCTGGCTCATGTCAGGTAGAATCCGAAATGGTCAATTACAAGAAAGAGATACGACCAGAGCCAGAAAGACGATGAAAATACTCTCTGGCACACTATTTCAATGGATAGCGTATAATACCGAAACCAAAGAATTTATGGCTACTGGCGGAGGTAGATATACCACAGTTGATGGCAAATACACCGAACATATTGATTTCTTTTCCAGAGATGTCGCCAGAGTAGGTGCAGCCTTAGAATTTGACTATTCGCTAAAGTCAAATCAATGGCATCATAGCGGCTTTTCGAGCAAGGGACAACCTCTTTATGAAATTTGGAGTCCTAGACAGCAGTAGACTCAGGATTACACTATGCTTTTAGGCCGACAAAAGTGTGCGCCATATCCGCTTTCGCGAAAGCATAATCATGCTAATAAGAGTAAGGCAGTTCCTAGTACTAATGATTATACAACAAAAAAAGCACCATAAATTTGGTGCTTTTCTTATGATATATAATCGCTATCCTATTCCCAATCGGGCATAAAGGCATCTTGTATAAATTCGGTACGTGAACTACCTGTTCCTGTGCTCGAAATGATTTCTAAATTGCGTTGAGATATGCCATCATTTGAGGTATTAACGTATATCACACTAGCATCATTAGGAGAAAACCTTGGATCCAAATCGTTGGTTCCTCCAGGTTTGTCACCAGAAATATCACTTGCACTACCGCCGCTATATATAAACAAACGAGAATCTAACTGTCTGTAATCTGGGTTTTCAAAACCTGATACGTCATAAGCGTATAAAATCTGACTACCATCTGCCGAAATATTGACACCACCAGCAGCACCGTTTACACCATCTAATACATTGGTAATGACACTACCTGTCAATGTCATAGTAAATATGCGCACATTGTAGCCATCAAGATCGTTGGTTTTGACCGCCAATACATCTGTAAATAAGGCGTGATCTACTTCTGTAATCAAACTACCGTCTGTTGTTTGATAAATGAGTTCTAAGCCACTTCCATCAATATTTATAGCGTATAATTTGTCAAAATTTGGATAAAAGAGACGTTCTCCATTGGGCTCCCAAGTAAAATCTACCTCATCCAGATTGAAACCTGTTACTGGAATAGCACTGGTTACCTGCGTTTGATCAGAACCATCATCTTTCATCGTAAAAAGATGTGTTTCTCCACCTACCGAGCGTAAAAATGCAATACGTTGTACGGCATTATTTTTTCTAGGTCTCCAGCTATTTTGGCCGTCACTTGTGATTTGTATTGATGTAGACATCTCATCATCTGCAGAAAAGATGACGTTATTTGTTCCAATTTTTCGAACAAATAAGAATCTATTATCTGGTGAAGCCACCGTAGTAAACGAACTCACCTCACTGTTGACAGGCTCATGAATGTCATCATTGGCCGCCACTTGCCAGAAGTACTTCGTATTAAAATTTAATTCTGAAACAACCACAGAGGTATCAGTGACTACCGTGGTGGTTAAGACCTCATCGGTTATGCTATTAATAAGTGTAACTGTATAGCTCAACTCGTCCTCATCTGGATCGCTTCCTATCCAAGTAAGCGTAGGCGCCAGAGATACTTCAGTTTCTCCATCGGCAGGGCTTACTAGTATTGGCGCAGCTGGAGGTTCATTGTCAGAAACATCGTTTTTGAGTTCAAAAATAACATTCGTTGTGCTTCCATTAGTCACAGAAGCGGGTTCAAAAGAAACGACAAAATCATCCTTTTTGGCCTGCACAGAATACTCTCCAATAGGCACATCAGTAATAATAAAATTACCGTCCTCGTCTGAGAATACAGTACTCGACACAGGAGTAGTTGATATTCGAACATTTTCTATAGGGTCATTACTACCTTCTAGAACCACTGTTCCGGTAATAGTTCCTTGTCCAGAATCTTCAAGGGTATCTTCACTACATCCTATAAGAAAGAGGCTAGCGAGACTTAGGTACAAAAGTGAGGTATATAGTGTTTTCATTATTGCTGTTCTGTTAATTCAAGACCGTCTTGATTTTGTTTTTTGGAGTTTCCCCCGAAATAGTATTTAAGTCCAAATCCAAAGTTGTAATAAAAGTCGTCTCTTTTGCCGTTGATGGTAAAATCGACCTCATCGCTAAAGGTGACATTTTGCTCACCAAAAACGCGTAGTCCTAATTTATCACTCAATTTGTATACAATTCCTAATCCGTATTGGATCTTGGCGGTTGACACTTCTTCGCCAAATAGATAGCCACCTCCTGCATAGATATAAGGACCAAAATTGTCTGTGGGCAATACATCGTACTCCAGGTTGAGATCGGCACTAAAATAGTCTTCGTCTAGGGTTTTACCACCTTGAAAATTTAGGTATTTGGCATTTCCATATAGATTTAGATTAGGAGTCAATTTGGTGGTGAGTCCTACCGAAGCCATAGAGCCAAACTCTTTCTTGCGCAAATCGCCATCAAACAAGGTAGCCCCAACACTTACGTCAAGACTAGTACCTCTTGGCGCCTCGTCTACCACTCTATCATACAAACGCATCGATTCTTCTCTCTTCTTTTCGGCCTTGTAATCGGCTACGAGCTTTTCATTCATAGCGGTACCTTCTTTAGACGACCAGATACGATCTTCTATACCTTCAATTATCAAAGCTTCAACCGCTTTTTCAATGGCTCCTTTCAAGGCTAGTTGTATAGGTTCATTTTTGGTAAAACCTGTTTCCGCCTCTAACAATCGCTGGAAGTCTACAAATTTAAAAAGACTGGCGTTGATTGCCTGTGACAATACGGTCTTGGAGACATATACTGTTTTGAGAATACGACCACTCTTGGTGGATACCGCTCTGAGATAAACGGTTAATCGGTCTTCTCTGTACTGGGTATTGCCACCTATTCCGAAATAACGTGCTCCAAGCCCACCGGTCACAATATTAGTGTCATAGGACACAATGCCACCCTCTAATAAAATCCCTGCATACAATAAGGGAGGTAAACTGGGCTCGTTAGGATTTTTGTTCTTACGATATTCGTCTCGAGTAGAACGGATAATGTTTCGCTCGTTGAGAAGGTTGTTGATATTTTCCCTTTCAATAGGTGTAAACCATTTAGAATCTTCAAGGGCTTTGATGAGCATGGTCGTTGATCCTTGCGAAACCGCTGTAGAGAACGTACTCCCGTTGTCTACAGGTTTATACTGTCCGGTTTGATCTTTAAAATTATATACACCTACTACCACAGGCTCGGCGGGTAAAGGCAGCTCTTCGAGTACCCTACTCTTTGGAGTTAATTCACCTACTCTTGCATCTTGAGGCCCTAAAGGCTGGTTAAAATAAGTACCGCAGCCGCTTACTATTATGCCCAAACAAAGAAGAGCAATTGACTTTATATAAAATCGCATCATAATGATTTAATTGGGGACAATTACCTGGGTTTGTTCACCAGTGGTGGTATCTAGTATATTGATGACTAGACCTTCATCCGATTCAAATATTTCTAAGGCCAAACTACCAAAACTAAACGTTCCTTCCTCTAGCCCATCGCCCAATTGTGTCGTTAATAGCGTACGTGATATTTGTCCTAATAGTTGCCTGTTTAAACTTTCGGCAAATCGGTCAATCTCCGATCGCTGTTCTCTCGCCGAAGCACTTGGGTCGGTAAATGAATTTTGTGAATTAGCCGAGTTTAACAGCCAATTATAATTAAAGGTGTCTCCCCCAAATGCAGGATTGACAGGCCTATAGGTGAGCTGCTGCCCAAAGCAACCTATAGTCGCTAAAAACAATCCTATACTCAACAGTTGTTTCATAAATTAAAATTTTTGAATAACATCACTTTTTTGCTCTTTTAAAGCTTTTAATTTTTGATAGACTTTTTTAATAGCTTCAAAAGCCTGATCCTTTAAAAAATCGTATCGGGGTCTGGTAAAAAATTGCCAAACAATATCATTACCTACTCGTACTTCAATCTTTGTGTTATTTCCTATGGCTAATACTTCCTTTAAAGATATAATGTATTTACCACTATTAATCTTATACCGCTGATAGTCTGAATAAAATAAAGACACAAAATCACGTCCTGGTTTGGTCTTCATATCATCGGTCACTAGGTTAGATAATTCTAGGCCATCTTCACCCGATCTACTTACATCCTCACTGTCTATACCATCTCGGTTTCTTCTAGCAAGTACTTGTTGCACTTGATCTGATACCGACACTTTCTGAGATTGGCTTTGATCATCATTTAATACGATGCGATCTTTGCCTATGATATTCTCTTTCTCGTCATATATAAGCAATAATAATATTATGCGTGCTTCTTCTTGGGCACTAACGGTCATTTCTGAAAGATCGGCTTGTTGACCTACTTCTAGGACCAAGCGACCATTTTGTTCGTTGCGCACCCGTTGTCCATCCTCCTTCACCAAATTAGTAGATAATACATATCGAATACTCTGCGAGAGCTTACTTGCATTTATAGCTGTACCCGTAACGTACACGAGTTCATTTCTAGTCTCGAGATCAATTTTGGCTACTACCTCGTCATTATACGTTTCATTTGCTTGCGCCAAAAGATCTCCCGATAACAGGACACAATAAAGCGCAAAAGCGAATATCCTAAAAACGAATTTCATAGGAATAGGTTTTGAGGAAATTTACTATTATTTAATTACAACTAAGGGTAAAAATTAATTAAAGCTACGGATAATCACCGATTGACCCTGTCCTTGCATATTTACTTTTAATTTATCAGATAGCGCATTCCCGCCGTGACGAATGAGATTTTGGTTATTTCCATTTTGAATCACAGTAGTCTCGCTAAAGTCTTTTGTAAAAACATTAAAATTTAGGTAGTTATTATTATTACCATTTTGAATTACAGTAGTTTGTAACTCTGTAGCAGAAACATCTGTATAGGTGGTATTATCATCACCCTGCTGTATAAGAGCGACACTTCCAGAAGTTGACTGCGTATTGGCAGTAATTTCGTTATTGCTTCCTACCTGTGATATCATAACCGAGGTATCGGCTTGATTGGTAGTGAGCGGAGCAACAGAACGTTGCGTAGTTTGTGAAGAAATAAAATTAGTTAAGCCATCTTGAGTAGAAAAGCTCTCACTAGCCGGGGTCTGGTTAGTGCTATTTGCAAAAGTTTGCGCTTCTAGCCCTGAGGCCGCACATAATAAGATGGCAAAAACAAATAGTTTAAAAGTTTTCATAATAAATTATTTAAGACTGTATCTATCTAAGATACAAAATATTGTTGATTTGATATTTTAAAGAAGTATAAGGGTGAGTAAATCACCCTTATACTCTATTAAATAAGCTTCTAGCCTAAAATAACTAATGATTAGTTACTTTGAGTAACCGTAGAAGAATTGTTGTTTCCAATTTGAGTAACAGTACTTACATGTGTCGTACCAGTTTGGCTAACAACAGAGTTGTTTAACATACCATCTTGTAATACAGTACTCATATGACCGTTTCCTGATTGCAATACTTGTGAGTTATTCAAATCTCCTATTTGCGTAACTGTAGACTTGTTGTCATCTCCAAATTGAGTCACTGCACTGATGTTTAAATCACCTGTTTGAGCGACAGTAGACATATTGTCGTCTCCAGTTTGAGTAACAATAGAACCATTGTCATCTCCTACTTGATCAACGTCAGACATGTTTCTATCTCCAGTTTGGTAAACCTTAGAATCATTACCGTTACCAAGTTGATCAGTATCTGCAATATTATCATCTCCTACTTGAGAAATAACTGAACCATTATTGTTTCCAATTTGGTCTGCATCAGCATCATTATTGTCTCCAGTTTGGATAATATTAGATGTATTGGCATTTCCTCTCTGAATAGCACGACCATCATTATTGTCTCCGGTTTGAGTAATTCTACTTCTGTTGAAATCTCCACCTTGCCAGTTGTAAGCATCATTGTTGTCACCAGTTTGAGTAACAATAGATGTGTTATCATCAGACCATCCTGTAGCTGCAGCATATTGATCGATATGAGAATCGTTATTATCACCTGTTTGGGTAGTAGTAGCAGAGTTTCTCATTTGGTTTCCAGAGAAAAATCCTTGGTGGGTATAAGATACGTTACTATTACCAGTCTGAGTGGTGTTAGAAGAGTTGTCAGACCCCCATTGTAATGTCTCGTTAAAGTTGCTATTACCAGTTTGAGCTACCGTACTACCGTTGGTGTTTCCATTCTGATTTTCGATAGAGAAATTTGAATCACCTTCCTGATCTGAGAGAGCAGAGTTTCCGTCTCCATTTTGCGTTTGAAAATTAGTGTTGAAATCTCCATCTTGTTGGTTGTAAGAAGAGTTTCCGTTCCCTGTCTGACTTACTGTCGAGTCGTTATTGTCAGAACCATCAGCTCCTGAAGGCGCTGAAAATCCATATTGATCGATGTGAGCAACGTTGTTATCCCCTACTTGAGTAATAGAACCCGTATTACCATCATTATCTAATCCGGCAAGTCCTTGAAATCCTTGGTGGATATCAGTTTCGTTCTTGTTCCCCATAGAACTTACTGTAGTCGTATTGTTATCTCCGTCAGAATCTACATCATTAT
>CAZJWI010000196.1:0-3994 GCA_964549485.1 uncultured Flavobacteriaceae bacterium | reverse complement strand
AACTTCCTTGATGTGGGAGGTACTGCAGATGCGGATAGAGTAGAAAAGGCGTTTCGAATTATTCTAAAGGACCCAAATGTAAAAGCAATTTTGATCAATATATTTGGAGGGATCGTACGCTGTGACCGAGTAGCTCAGGGAGTTGTTGATGCCTATAAAAATATGGGTAATATCGAAGTACCAATCATTGTACGATTACAAGGTACCAATGCCGATATTGCCAAAGAATTGATTGATAGTAGCGGTTTGGATGTGCAAAGTGCGATAGAGTTTCAAGAAGCTGCCGATAAAGTACAGGCTGTACTTTCGTAAGGCATAGATCCTATAAATTTTCAAGCCCTTTCTAAAACTTTAGAAAGGGTTTTTTATTTGTATTAAGATGAGCTCACATCAATTTTCAACATAGGCATCTTGAAATTATATTGTTCATTAATAGGAATTAACCCTAGCGTATCTACCTGATTATATCTGTGTTAACGAGCGTTAACAATCGTTAAACAAGGGTTAAATAAGATGGAGTGTTGTAACAGCACTGCAATTTTTCCGTCTCTTTGGTATATCAATCTTTTAATCGAACAATTATGAAAAATTTAAAAATGATTGCCCTTGTGGTAGCTTTTACGATGACCACAGTACTTTCGGCGAGTACCAATCCAATCAAAGTCGAAAACCCGAGTTCTATTTGTGATCAAATTTCAGAACTTCTTGCCAAACCTGGTTTTGAAGTAGATACTCAGGTGGATGCCAATGTTACTTTTATGATCAATAACGATTTTGAACTCGTCGTTGTATCTGTAGACACAGACAATGAAGAAGTTGCTAATTTTATCAAGCAACGTCTTAACTACAAAAAAGTAGCAACTGCTAAGGGTCAAAAAACCTTTAACCTTCCTGTACAGATTGTACCAGGCACCTAGAAAATCAACCTATTTGAATAGTCAAAAACCCGAGTTCATCACTCGGGTTTTTTTATGCATTTTGAACGCGATCCTTGGGAGACTACAGCAACAATAGTATCTTTAACCCAATTCTACCTATTTATGAAAAACCTATTACTCCTGTGTAGTTTGCTTTTGCTTCAAACTGTCATGGCACAACGCATCATATTAAGTGATCAAGCAGAAATTAGCTTATTCACCATAGGCAAAGGGGCTCAGCTTTACGATTCTTTTGGGCATACCGCTATTCGAGTAAAAGATCCTGCATATCGTATTGACGCTGTATACAACTATGGCGGTTTTGACTTTGACACACCCAATTTTTATTTAAAATTTGCCCAAGGTAAATTGCTATATACGCTTTCGCGAAATCCAAATTACCAGCGTTTTCTCGCCAATTATAAAGCGCAAAACCGATCCATCACCGAACAAGTCTTACAGCTTACTCAAGCTCAAAAACAGCAGGTATTTGATTATCTGGAAGAAAATTACAAGCCTGAGAACAGGAAGTATCTGTACGATTTCTTTTATGATAATTGTGCAACCAGACCCAATGAAGTCTTTCAACAAAGTATAGGTAATTCATTAGAGATGAGTTATGCGCATCAGACACCTGATTTGACCCATCGACAGCTCATTCATCAATATCTAGATACCAATTCTTGGGGTAGTCTGGGCATTGATATTGCCCTGGGTGCCGTCATTGACCGTCCAGCAACACCAGAAGAATACCTATTTCTTCCCGAAGAGGTGATGTACGCTTTCGCGAAAGCGAAGCTATTAGCCCCAGGCTCTCAAACTGCGCAAGGAGAGAATGCAATTAAGGGAGACACTACGACTAGCCTACCTTTGGTAAAAGAAACCAAAAAAATATACACCCCAGAACAACCCATTGATACGCGGCCTCCCTTTTTGCTGAGCCCGCTATTTATCCTGGGGCTCATCAGTGTATTGTTACTCTTTAAAACCTATCGCGATTTTAAACAAAAAGCTGCTATATCTGGCTTAGATACGGTCATTATGATCGTGCTAGGCGTCATAGGCGTTCTTTTACTATTGCTCTGGTTTGCTACAGATCACACCGCCACCAAATGGAATTACAATCTCTTATGGGCATTCCCATTTCATTTGATTGCTGCTATGGTAGTGGCCAAAAAAAATCCACCCCAATGGATATATCCCTATATGAAACTGAGCCTTATCCTTTTGGTATTATTGGTCCTGCATTGGATCATAGGCACGCAACGCTTTGCTCCCACCCTCATACCACTACTAATTGCCCTGTTTTTTAGGTATGTCTTTATTCTCAGACGTTTAAAAGCTATCAGAGATAGTACCATTTCATAAATGATATCTATATTGGAACTAGTTGTAACAAAGTGTTACAAATGACTACTTATAGCATAACTAACGATCAATCATTGGACAAAGCAGTACAAGAAAAATTTGTTGCCCTCTTAGAAGAAAATCAAAACATTGTTCATAAAATCTGCCGATTATACACCAATAATCAGGATCAGCACAATGACCTCTTCCAAGAGATCACTATACAACTATGGCGGGCCTTTCCTAAATTTAGGGGTGATGCCAAATTTAGCACATGGATGTATAGAGTTGCTTTGAATACAGCAATCACCTTATATCGCAAATCAAAACGATCGGTGATGACACAGGATATTGATGGGGTAATGTTCAAAATATCATCCGAAGACTATGACGACACTATTGAGCAACAACTCAAATTGATGTACGCTGCCGTCAAAGAACTAAATGATATTGAAAAGGCGTTAGTCTTTCTGTATTTAGAAGACAAAAACTACAAAGAGATTTCTCAGACGATGGGAATAACCGAGGTCAATGCCAGAGTTAAGATGAATCGTGTCAAGGGAAAACTCAGAAAAATATTAAATCCATAAGACTATGGTAGACGAATTAGAATTACTCAAAAAAGATTGGCAGCGTCAGGAGGACAGCCTGCCAAAACTGACTAAGGCAGATATTTATCCGATGCTTTTAAAGAAATCATCCTCTATTGTGAAATGGATTTTTCTCATTAGCATGGCCGAATTTGCCTTTTGGATATTTATGGCCTTTGGATTAAAATTTGATAGCGATTCGATGTCTAATGTCGAAAGCGCGCTTGGTAACACCGAAATTATCTCGACCATTATACACTTCTCGGCCCTGATCTTTTTTGTGGTGTGGTTCTACAAAAATTATAAAAAGATTACCAGTACAGACTCTTCTCGTGTATTGATGAAGAATATTCTCAATACCAGAAAAACAGTCAAATACTATATATGGTTTAATGTAATTTTCTTAGTAGTAGGAAGTATTATGGGATTTGTTATGGTAGCTTCCAAGAGCCCAGATACTATAGCCACAGATAATCCCTTGCTCGCAGCTTTGGCATTCCTTACCATTATGGGTCTTTTTATTGGAGGGCTACTCTTGTTCTACCGTCTCATTTATGGGATACTCTTACGACGTTTAAAAGCAAACTATGAAGAGCTCAAAAAATTTGAAGTATAAGCTGGGTTTTAATACTCCCAACGTCGCGTTTGGTTTAACTCTTCTTGCACTTCGAGTTCTTCGGCAGGTATTACTTTTAAAAAAGATGGATGTTGCTCTATAGCGTATTCTATCTGTTCTACGATTTTTTCTATAGAATCATTATCGTAATCAATTTCAAGCGGTTGTTTGATCTCGAAACTTTGCAATATGCCGCGTTTTTTGATACGCAAACCTTTCTTGTCAAAACTTCTTCTAAAACCGTCAATAACTATAGGAACAACAATAGGTTTGTATTGTTTAATGATATGCGCTGTACCCTTTCTAATGGGCTTCCATGGTTTGGTAGTACCTTGTGGGAAAGTGATGACCCATCCATCATTTAAGGCAATCCCAATATTCTCTGTATCCGAAAAATCCACCTTACGATCGATCTCCTTTCCTTTTTCGCGCCAGGTACGACTTACAGTAATCGCACCAGCATAGGCCAAAATACGAGGTAATAAACCACTGCGCATGGTCTCTCCTGCTGCTACATAATACAC
>CAZJWI010000195.1:0-2303 GCA_964549485.1 uncultured Flavobacteriaceae bacterium | reverse complement strand
ACTTCAGAAACCACAATAGACTTCTGCATTTTACTACTGGTAACAGTACCGATACGTTCTTTTCTTAAATTTCTTTTTTCCATCTTACGCAGAGTTATTGTAATTCTCTTTTAGTTAATTCAGTAGCAAGTCTCGCAACAGTACGTCGTAAACCGCGTAACTGAATAGGATTTTCTAATGGAGATATCGTGTGTGCCATTTTGAGATCGGTATACGCTCTCTTAGCTTTCACAAGCTCTTCTTGTAATTCTGCTACAGATAATCCTTTTACCTCTGATTGTTTCATTGTATTCAATTTTATTCAGCTGAAAAATCTCTAGCTACGATATACTTAGTTCTCACAGGAAGCTTTTGTGCAGCTAATCGAAGTGCTTCTTTAGCCACTGGCTCAGGTACACCTCCCAGTTCGAATAAAATTCTTCCTGGTTTTACTACTGCTGCCCAATACTCTACCGCACCTTTACCTTTACCCATACGTACCTCTAAAGGCTTCTTAGTAATAGGCTTATCCGGGAAAATTTTAATCCATAAGGTTCCTTCCCTTTTCATGTAACGAGTTGCGGCGATACGAGCTGCTTCTATCTGTCTTGCAGTGACAAAACTAGAGTCGAGTGATTTGATTCCGAACGTCCCATTAGAAAGCGTGTGCCCTCTGTGAGAAAGTCCTTTCATACGACCTTTTTGTTGCTTGCGAAATTTTGTTTTTCTAGGCTGTAACATTTTCTTTGTTGTCTTTTAAAAAATTACTTTCTTCTTCTTGGACCTCTATTGTCTTTACGACCAGGACCTCCTTTTGATTTGTTTTTAGCCAAACCAACTAAAGGAGAAAGCTCTCTTTTGCCATATACTTCACCTTTCATGATCCACACCTTGATTCCCAATCTACCATAAGTAGTGTGAGCTTCTACAAGCGCATAATCAATATCGGCTCTAAATGTCGATAAAGGAATTCTTCCGTCTTTGTAAGACTCAGAACGTGCCATTTCAGCACCGTTCAAACGTCCAGAAATCTGGATTTTTATACCCTCAGAGTTCATACGCATTGCAGCCGCAATAGCCATCTTGATAGCACGACGGTAAGAGATACGATTCTCTATTTGTCTTGCGATACTTTGACCTACCAGAAAGGCATCTAATTCTGGGCGCTTGATCTCGTGAATATTTAATTGAACTTCTTTATCTGTAATTTTCTTAAGCTCCTCTTTTAACTTGTCTACCTCTTGTCCGCCTTTCCCAATAATGATACCAGGACGAGCAGTAGTGATAGTAACGGTTACAAGTTTAAGTGTACGCTCAATAATTACACGTGACACACTAGCTTTACTTAAACGAGCGTGAATGTAACGTCTAATCTTATCGTCTTCGGCAAGTTTATCACCGTAGTCGTTACCACCGTACCAGTTAGATTCCCATCCTCTGATAATACCTAGGCGATTTCCGATTGGATTTGTCTTCTGTCCCATTTACTAGTTGCTTTGTGTGTTATCGTTTGCACCAAGCACGACTGTTACGTGATTACTGCGTTTTCTTATTCTGTGAGCACGACCTTGAGGTGCCGGACGAAGTCTTTTTAACATCGCTCCACTATCCACCTTGATCTCTTTGATAAATAAATCAGCATCCTCGATACTCGCATCTTCATTCTTAGCTTCCCAGTTTGCGATCGCAGACAGGACTAATTTTTCAACACGACGTGAAGCTTCTTTATTACTAAATTTCAATAAATGAAGCGCTCTCTCTACTTTCTCGCCACGAATCATATCTGCTACTAAACGCATTTTACGCGGAGAAGTAGGGCAGTTATTCAATTTTGCGAAAGCTATTTGCTTGTTTGCAGCTTTGCGTTGCTCTGCTGCTTCTCTTTTACGAACTCCCATTGCTTCAATTATTTTTTACCTTTATTTTTCTTATCGGTGCCATGACCACGGTAAGAACGTGTTGGAGAAAATTCTCCAAGTTTGTGCCCTACCATGTTTTCGGTTACATAAACCGGTACAAATTGACGCCCGTTGTGAACTGCGATTGTTTGCCCTACAAAATCAGGGGTAATCATTGAAGCTCTAGACCAGGTTTTGATAACCGTCTTTTTATTTGCCTCAACATTAGCAGTTACTTTTCTCTCTAACTTATAGTGAACGTAAGGTCCTTTTTTTAATGAACGTGCCATATCTTATTATTTCTTTCTACGTTCTACAATATATTTGTTACTCGCTTTCGTCTTAGAACGGGTTCTGTAACCTTTTGCAGGTACACCGTTTCTATTACGAGGATGTCCTCCAGAAGACTTACCTTCTCCACCTCCC
>CAZJWI010000194.1:0-12710 GCA_964549485.1 uncultured Flavobacteriaceae bacterium | reverse complement strand
CAAGGACCAAACCGTTAGAAACGACATTTTTGTAAGCGACATCATCAAAAATCATGGTCGCTATGGCGTGTAGGGTATAAAACCAACCTCTGGTCTGGTCTACACCTTCGGCAATAAAATCGGCTTTGCGCCAGGTGTTTTCTACCAATTCTTTATTCTCAAAAGGATAGTGCCATTGGGCGTAAGGCATAGAACCTGAGTCAAACCAAACATCAATCAGATCACTCTCACGTTTCATAGGCGCTCCACTTTCTGAAACCAAAACAATACGATCTACCACGTTCTTGTGAAGGTCAACCAGGTCATAATTGGCCTCGCTCATATCGTTGGGCTCAAACCCTTGAAAAGGATCCTTGTCCATATAGCCTTTTTCTATAGCCTGGGCGATAGCTTCTTTTAACTCTGCCACAGATCCTATAATGCGTTCTTCTTTACCATCTTCACTGCGCCATATAGGTAAGGGGATACCCCAAAAACGAGATCGAGAGAGGTTCCAATCATTGGCATTGGCGAGCCAATTGCCAAACCGGCCTTCTCCAGTGGCCTTAGGTTTCCAATTAATCCCTAAGTTGAGCTCGTGCATACGATCCTTAAAATCGGTTACCTTGATAAACCAAGAATCTAGCGGATAATACAATACCGGTTTATCGGTACGCCAGCAGTGTGGATAACTGTGAACGTATTTTTCTACTTTAAAAGCACGATTTTGTTCTTTGAGACGGATGGCAAGCTCGACGTCCATAGAACGCTCTGGCGCTTCTTCATCGGTATAGTATTCGTTTTTGATATATTTCTGACCAAATTCTTGTAACTCGGGTCTAAATTTTCCTTGCAAATCTACCAAAGGCACCAAATTGTCGTTCTCGTCTTTAACCAGTAGGGGTGGTACTTCAGGGCTTGCCTGTTTGGCCACTAAAGCATCATCGGCACCAAAGGTTGGAGCCGTGTGAACAATACCTGTACCATCCTCGGTGGTGACAAAATCTCCTGCAATGACTCTAAAGGCATTTTCGGCATTTTCGTAAGGCTGAACAAAATCAAACAACTGCTCATAACGCAGTTCTAATAAGTCAATCCCTTTAAAGTGTTGTATTATACGGTATGGGATATTTTTATCTCCCGCACTATAAGTGGCAATGGCATCACTTTGGGTAACGGCCTTATATTTTTTATCAAATTGTTTGCCTACTAGATTTTCGGCAAGGATGACTTTTATAGGCTGATGTGTGTATTGGTTATAGGTCTCTACTAGGACATAATCTATCTTTTTCCCAACTGTTAAAGCAGTATTTGACGGCAATGTCCAGGGAGTAGTCGTCCAGGCTAGAAAATAAGTGTGCCCATCGCCTAGAGTTTTGGCAAGCGGATTATCACCAGCTGTGGTCACCTTAAACTGGGCTACTACGGTGGTGTCTGTTACATCCCGATAACACCCGGGTTGATTGAGCTCGTGAGAGCTTAATCCTGTACCTGCTTTTGGAGAATAGGGTTGTATGGTATAGCCTTTGTACAACAAATCCTTATCATAGATTTGTTTTAAGAGCCACCATACCGTTTCCATATATTTGGATTTATAAGTGATGTAAGGATCACTCATATCTACCCAGTATCCCATTTTTTCGGTAAGGTCATTCCAAATATCGGTATAGCGCATCACAGCCTTTTTACAGGCTTCGTTATAGGCTTCAACTGTAATTTTGGTACCTATGTCTTCTTTGGTAATGCCCAATTCTTTTTCGACACCAAGTTCTACAGGCAACCCATGAGTATCCCATCCAGCCTTGCGTTTTACTTGATACCCCTTCATGGTTTTATACCTCGGGAAGATATCTTTTATCGCACGAGCCAATACGTGATGTACACCAGGTAGGCCATTGGCAGAAGGCGGGCCTTCAAAGAAAATATAGGGAGTGGCATCTTCTCGTTGACCAATACTTTTCTCAAAAACATGGTGTTCTTTCCAATAGGTAAGAACTTCGGCAGCAATGGTAGGGAGTTGTAACCCTTTGTATTCGGTGAACTTAGCGCTCATTAGTAGGTCTTTTTATTACGTGCGCGAATTTACGGAAATTTTCTCCATTAAAGGAAGCCTTTGGTCATCAGACTGCTTTGAGAATACTGCCAGGGTAGCAAGGGTCTACATGGGTAAAGTAAATTGTGAAGCTGCTAACCCTTACAGGTGTTTACCCACCTCAAATCCATGCTTCCCAAGGTATTGCTTACCGCTATCGATGGCATCGCCTTCTAGGGTAGTTCCCATGGAGTCATTCCAACGGTTCAAATAACCAAAAAGTGATATAACCCCGAGCATCTCAACGATCTCACCTTCATCCCAATATTGATATAAACGTGTTTTGATGGTGTCGTCTACCGCATTGGGCACCTGGGAAGCTGCGAGAGAAAAATCTAAGGCAGCCCTTTCGGCTTCAGAAAAGGCAGGATGGGTGCGGTATTCCCAAATATTATCCAACTGTTCTTGCTCTGCTCCGTAACGCTCTGCTGCTCGTATAGCATGTGCCTGGCAATACCTACATCCTGTTGCGTTGCTTGAAACCCATGCAATCATTCGTTTTAGGGCTGAGGTAACACGACCGTGATTGGCCATGACGGCCTTGTTGAGATTGATAAAAGCTCTAGATATATCGGGACGACGTTGCATGGTCAAAACCGAGTTGGGACAAAAGCCCAGGGTTTCGTTAAAGAATTCGGCGAGTTCTCTAGTGGTTTCGTCGTGAGATGCACTAAGCGGCGTTACTAATGGCATAAGGATTTAGATTTAAGCAAGTTGCCAATGGCTACTTACATATTTATAAATATTCAATAACTAAGGGCTCATCGAGCGCCTCTAAAATACCACTTTACTTCTACTTTTTTGTACCTTCAAGCCGTTTTAAATCTAGACTCATGCAAGGACATAAAGTAACTACTGTTTACAAACAAGGAATGCAATTTGAGACTGACAGCCCCACAGGTTACAGTACACTAATCGATACCTCTCCAGAAAATGGAGGAAACAATCAGGGCATGGGTCCCAAAGCCATGATGTTATCGGCTCTGGCTGGTTGTACTGGGCTAGACATTGTTTTTGTCTTAGAAAAAATGCGTGTAGCTGTGCCTCCTTTTAAAATGGTGGTTGAAGGACATCTAACCGATGTGCACCCCAAAACATACCATACGGTCGATCTGGCCTATCACTTCTACGGCAAATCAGTCAATCAAGAAAAAGTACGTAAAGCGGTCGCCCTATCTGCAGAACAATATTGTGGGGTCATGGAAATGTTTCGCAAGTTTTGCCGCCTTAATATTAGTGTACATTTTCACGAAAGTGAATCAAATGAGGGGCAATGAGAGTCATTGTAGGGATTTGGTGTTTGCTTCTGGTGGGGACTAGTCTCGCCCAGGAAGGACAACCGTTTACAGTACAAAAAGAATTTTATATACATGGCAATACAGCGGTAATAGGCAATAACAGTCTAAGTAAAGATGCAAAAGCACCTTTTGACAAGCCCGATAAGGTTAATGACCAATACAATATGGTATACGTCGATATCGATGATGATCCAACCACTCATAGTTCTAGCACGGCGCGCTTGCGTATCGATGAAACGGTGAACATAAAGTATGCTGCCTTGTATTGGGCGGGTACTTATAACGGGGCTCAAAGTGTAAAAAAGTATAAAGATAAACGCACTTTCTACCGCATTAAAGAGGAACGCCAGCATGACCCTCGTCTTATTAAATTGGCTCTTCCGGGACAAGATTACACCTCTATAAAAGGGAATCTTATTTTTGATGCAGTATCGGCTAAAAACAGGATGATTAAAAGTTACAGGCCCTATGTTTGTATGGCCGATGTCACTTCTTATCTTCAGGATCTTCCTCAAAAATCTGGCCCTTATACCGTGGCCAATGTAAGTGCCACCCAAGGTTATATTTTAGGTGGAAGCTCTGCGGGTTGGATGCTGTATATCGTATATGAAAACGAGCAAGATCCATTGCGTTATATCACGAGCTACCACGGGCTAGAGTTTGTCAATAAGCAGCCTGTAGATATAGGTTTCTCCAATTTTAAAACACCTGAATCTGGTGCAGTAAGCAGCAGTGTTACCCTTGCTGTATTAGAAGGAGACAATACACTTAAACGAGATAAGGTTGGGGTTTATGATGAGCAAAGTGATTCGTTTGTGCTACTCGATAATAAAGTGCGAGCCTCAGATAATTTTTTTAACAGCTCGATTACCATAGACGATCAAATTTTTGACCAGAGACAACCCAACAGTAGCAATACCCTGGGTTTTGATATCGCACAATTAGCCATGCCTAACCCAGACAATACCCTTATTGGTAATAATACCAATAAACTGACGCTGCGACTGGCCTCAAGGTCTGATCGGTTTTTTGTATTCTTTACGGCATTTCAGACCGATTTAAGTCCAGATTTTAAGCCTCAAAAAGCAGTAACACAAGAAGATACTATAGTTGAGGCTGCACCTATACAAGCTAAACCTAAACAAACGGTTGTAGAATCGCCATCTCCAGAGGCTACAGAAATTGCCGAGATCAAAAGTGCTACAGCAGTATCGATTCCCACATTAGAAAAAGGCTACTATATTGTTACCAATGTCTTTTCGAGTGCAGCAAATGCCAAGCGATGGGCCGGCCAATTGCGCACTATGGCCTATGATCCAGAAATTGTACAACGCCCAGATAATGGTTTATACTATGTATATATCGACAAGGGGCAGGATGTCTTTGTGCTTTATCAAACCCTTGCCAAGGTGCGTAAGAACCCAGCTTTGACCACCTCATGGATGCTCAAAATTAATATGGATTAAGTCATGCGTTGGACCTTGCGACCCAAACCCAAACCCGCGCAGGTGGAGGCCTTAAGCAAACAACTTGGGGTGTCTGAGGCTATTGCTGCTTTGTTACTACAACGCGATATCGATTCTTTTGACAAAGCCAAACATTTCTTTAGACCAAGTTTGGACGATCTTCACGATCCCTATCTGATGAAAGATATGCATGCGGCTGTTGATCGCATACAACAGGCTATTGCCAGAGATGAACGCATTTTGGTCTACGGAGATTATGACGTAGACGGGACCACAAGTGTTGCCTTGATGAGTGCTTATTTAAAAAGCCTTCACCCCAATGTGGCCACCTATATTCCCGACCGTTATGTAGAAGGCTATGGGGTTTCTTACGCAGGTATAGATTATGCCCATGACAATGATATGACTTTGATTATTGCCTTAGACTGTGGAGTCAAAGCTATAGATAAAGTGGCCTATGCCAATACAAAAGGTATCGATTTTATCATTTGTGATCACCACCGTCCAGGGCTTCAACTCCCAGATGCTATCGCTGTTTTAGACCCTAAACGGGATGATTGTGATTACCCCTTTGACGAGTTATGTGGTTGTGGGGTAGGTTTTAAATTGATAACTGCGCTTTCGCGAAAGCGTAACCAATCATTTGACAGTCTTATACCATACTTAGATCTTGTTGCTACCGCAATAGGCGCCGATATTGTTCCTGTACTTGGTGAAAATAGGATCCTAGCCTATCATGGATTAAGAGTCATACAAACCATGCCTAGAGCGGGGATACAAGCAATTCTAGACGTGACAAAGAGAGAGGTTAAAAGTATAACCGATGTTGTCTTTACAGTGGCGCCTAGAATTAATGCAGCAGGACGAATGAAACATGGCAATCACGCAGTAAGTTTACTTACCGAAACAAATTTGGATCTTGCCAGACAATATGCCGCCGAAATCGAACAATACAATACCGATCGCAAAGCGGCAGACAAACAGATTACAGAAGAGGCCTTGGATCAAGTAGCGAGTAATGAAGAGCAGGACAGAAGTACTACCGTAGTTTACAAGGAAAATTGGCATAAAGGAGTAATTGGTATAGTGGCCTCGAGACTTACCGAAACCTATTACAGACCAACATTAGTTTTTACTAAAAGTGGTGATAAACTCGCCGCCTCGGCCCGATCGGTGAGGGGGTTTGATGTCTATAATGCACTTGAAGCCTGTGCCGAGTTTATCGATCAGTTTGGCGGGCATAAGTATGCAGCAGGATTGACGCTATTACCCCAAAACTACGAGGCATTTAAGGAAAAATTTGAGCAGGTAGTTGCCGCACAATGTGATGTTAGCCTACTCACTCCAGAACTAAAAATTGATGCTATTATTAGCTTGGAAGACATCACTCCAAAATTCTATAGAATCATTAAACAATTTGCTCCTTTTGGTCCTGGCAATATGGCTCCTGTGTTTATGAGTGAAATGTTGTACGATACAGGACAAGCCAAAAAAGTAGGCGCAGACCAATCACATCTCAAACTAAGGATTAAACAAGCCGAATATCATATAACAATAGACGGTATTGGTTTTGGTCTGGGGCATGCCTATGAATTAGTTCAAGATAAACAGGTGTTTAAGGCGGCCTATGCGCTTGATGAGAATAAATGGAGAGACAGGGTAAGTCTTCAATTACGGCTTAAGGATATCAAACCACAATTGTCCTAACTCAAATCGATTATGGCAGAAGCATCGGGATTTTCAAAAGACTTGAGTTCAAAGTGCGACCCATCAAAAACCCCGTAGGTGTAGTGATGTAGCCAATCTCCTAGATTATAATAGGTCGAATTTTGAGCCACTTGAATTTTCATAGGCAGATGACGATGCCCAAAAACAAAGAAGTCATAGTGTTCTGTTTCTAATTTTCGTTTGGCATAAGCGGCGAGCCATTCGTTTTCTTCTCCTAAAAACACATGGTCATCATCTCCAGAAATCAGTTTGTTTTTGACCGAAAAGTACTGCGCAATTTTTATCCCAATATCCGGATGCCCCCACCTAAATAGCCATTGAAAAAACCGACCGCGAAACACTTTTTTCATTCGTTTGTACCCTTTGTCACCAGGGCCTAGACCATCACCATGACCCAAAAAGAACTTCTTGTCATTTAAGGTAAAAACCTGAGGATCGTGATATACAGCTATGCCTAATTCGTCTTCAAAATAGCCATTCATCCACAAGTCGTGATTACCTACAAAAAAATGAATCTCAATACCACTATCTCTAAACTCGGCAAGTTTGCCCAGAACTCTTACAAACCCTTTTGGAACAACGGTCTTATATTCAAACCAGAAATCAAACAAATCTCCCATAAGGAAGATGGCATGAGCATCTTCTCTTATACTGTCCAACCAACGCAAAAACTTGCGTTCACGAGGCCTGCTTTGGGCCTGGGTAGGTGCGCCAAGATGATTATCGCTTGAGAAATAAACTTTTTTTCCTGGAGGAATATTCATAGGTCAATTATCATCAGCAAACCATTCGGCATAGCTAGTTTGAGTTTCTTGTAAACGCAAAGAATGCAGTTGTATATTTTCTGGTAATAAGCTTTTAATTTTTGAGGCAAAGTCAATTACCATCATTTCGCTGGTAGGCTGATAATCTACAAGGAGGACATTGTGACCTCTATCAGAAAGTTCTTTAGCCAGCTCTACGTGCGGAGTATTTTTATTAAATACAGTAGCGTGATCAAAAACATCTACAATTTCTCTGTTCACGATCTTTTTTAAATCCCCAAAATCGATAACCATCCCGTATTTGACATGATGGGTATCATTAATAGGTGTACCTATAACCGTAACACTTAATTTATAACTGTGCCCATGGACATTTTTACATTTGCCGTCATAGCCATATAAGGCATGTCCAGTTTCAAAAGTGAATTGTTTGGTAATTCGAATTTTTGACATGTATTTGAGTATTAAACGCTTTTAGATCACAATAGCCGTCAAAGAAATATCCTATCTGGCCGCTAGGCTACGGTTAGCGTTTTCTTTTGATTTTATTATACAAAACTACGATAATCAAAAGTAAGCCCAAGATTAAAAATAATCCGTTCCCTCCAAGAAATTTCAAGATATCCATAATGATGTGATTTAATAACCTACTACACTTCTTACACGACCTAAGACATCATTGGCAACCTTTGTCGCCTTGGCTGCTCCCACAGCTAGAGCCTGCTCTATTTCGTTAGTATGGTTCATATAATGATTATATCGTTCTCGCTCTACAGCAAATTTGTCAATGATAAGTTCGTACAAGGCCTGTTTGGCATGACCGTAACCATAATTTCCTGCGGTATAATTATTACGCATGGCTTCAATCTGAGCGGTAGAGGCCAAAAGTTTATAAAGGGCAAAAACATTACAGCTATCAGGATCTTTGGGATCTTCCATGGGGATGCTATCGGTTTGAATACCCATTATTTGTTTGCGCAATTTTTTATCTGGAAGAAAGATATCGATAATATTACCCTTAGACTTGGACATTTTTGCACCGTCGGTACCAGGGATATACATGGTTTCTTCATTGTGTTTAACCTCTGGCATTACAAATACATCCTTATTCATTCTGGCGTGAAAACGAGCAGCTACGTCTCTAGTCATTTCTAGATGCTGCGCCTGATCTTTACCTACAGGGACGATTTCGGCATCGTATAAAAGTATATCGGCTGCCATGAGCATGGGATAGGTAAATAATCCTGCATTAACATCTTCAAGTCGGTCTGCCTTATCTTTAAAACTATGAGCTAGGGTTAGTCTCTGGTATGGGAAGAAACAACTCAAATACCAGGATAGTTCAGTAACTTGGGGGATGTCACTTTGTCGATAAAACACGGTTTTTTCTATATCTAAGCCAAAGGCGAGCCATGTTGCCGCGGTACTGTAAGTGTTGTGACGCAAGCTTTGACCATCTTTAACTTGTGTCAAAGAATGCATGTCGGCGATAAATAGAAAGGAGTCGTTACCTGGGGCATTGGCCATTTGAATAGCAGGTATAATAGCGCCCAATAGATTGCCGAGGTGAGGAGTGCCAGTGCTTTGAACACCAGTAAGAATTCTTGCCATAATAAAGTTTCAATTGTGATGTAGTCTAGCTACAACAACAGCTTGTTTTGCGTATTATAAAAAAGCTGTTTTTGAGGTAGCTCTTTTATATAACTTATAAGTCGCAAAGTTACCCTTTTCTATGAACTAGATAAATACAATTGTCTATTTTTGGCGGTAATGACACTATTAAAACAGATCGCAATTGCCCTATGGCGGATATGGTTTTATCTGCTCATCCTGATCATTATTTTGGTATTATTACCCCTCTTAGTTATCAGTACACTCAGAGAAAGCTGGTACCCAATGTTTTTTAGGCTGGCCCAACTCTGGGCGCGTATTATTCTTTTTTGTATGGGGTGGTATCCCAAAGTAAAAAGAGAGCAAAAGCTTATCAAAGGCAATTCTTATATGCTGGTATCCAATCATACCTCGATGGCCGATATCATGATGATGTTACATATATCACGCAATCCATTTGTATTTGTTGGAAAAGCCGAACTTGCCAAAATACCCTTATTTGGTTTTTTCTATAAGCGAACTTGTATATTGGTAGATCGCGGTAATGCCCGCAGTAGAAAAGAGGTATTTGATCAGGCTCAAAACCGTCTCAGTCAAGGATTGAGTATATGTATATTTCCTGAAGGCGGTGTCCCGGACGATATGACTTTAGTCTTAGATAGCTTTAAAGATGGGGCCTTTCGCCTTGCGATAGATCATCAAATTGACATTGTGCCTATTACCTTCTTTGATAACAAACGACGCTTTCCATATTCCTTTTTTAAAGGAAGTGTGGGGCCAATGCGCGCCAAAGTACATGCCTTTATTCAAACCAAGGGATTAACACAAGAAGATAAAAAGTCCCTGCGCCAACAAACCCGAGAGGTTATCTTAGCGGCATTAACCAGAGGCTTTGACTCACAGAAATAAGGTGTAAAAAATGAAAGGCCCCGTAACCAGCGGAGCCTTTCTGTCATTATTGCGAGAGCAATAACTAACCTAACCAACTAAAAAACTAACTTAACTTACTTATCTAGAAGCGATAACTCACTCCTGTATACAATCCGACATAATAGGGCTTAAAATTACCCGCACTAGCCTCAAAGGCATTTAACTGGTATTTGAGCGTAGGCTCCATATTAATGTCTACTTTTTCTGTGACCTTATAATTGAGACCAACACCAATGTTTGTCGTAAAACTTACCTCATTCAAACTGCTGGAAGCACCAATTGGTGTGCGTAATCCATCAGCTTCGATAGCAATTTCGTTATCGTTTACAAACAAGGTACTAACCCCGCCAATTACTTCAACACCTAATCGTTTGTTTGACAATACATAGACGGCTTCTAAAGGCACTTCTATATATCCAATTTGCTGATTTATGCTCCCGTTAGATACCGTGCTGCCTCCACCCTGAAAATCGCTTGACTGTAACGCTTGTGCTCCAACCTTGTCTGAAACGCTCAAAAATTTACCATTTCTATTTGGGGTGACTCCAGCGAGTTTGGTCGCAGCGATATCTGGCCTAAAGGAGATGTCATTGGTGCCATAACTCAAATCAACATTATTAACACCTGTTCTCAATTTGATTTTGTCAGAAACTGCATAACTTACTTGTACCCCGTAACTCAGATTAACGTCTCCAGACTTGCTGTTATCTTTAAATTGTGGGTCTATTCCAGACCCTCCAAAGTCTCCGTAATAAACCGGAGCAGCAACGGCTCCCACTCTCCATTTGTTGTCGGGCTTAGTAGTGGTGGTACTAGCAAGAGCATCTTCTTCTGTCTTATTGCGATTTATCTCCTCGGCTACCGCTACAAGCGATTTTTTTTCTTGATCGTTTTGAGCGTATGCTTTTGATGACGGGTCACTTTGTGGTTGGTCTTGACCTACAGCCACAGCGTTTTCTACACCAATTTCCTGGCTGCGATCTATGGCCAAATTATTTTTAGTACTACTCTCTTTTTTAATGGTAGTTCTGTTTGTAGCCGGATTTTGTGAAAGGGTCTCTGTTTGAGCCAATGAGGCCTTTTGACTAGTCTCAATACCGCTGTCTTGCTTTAGACGGTTTGATGGTATCTGCTCTTTGTTAGCAATTGCCGTCTTAGCGTCTGAGGCAAGGCCTTGAGTGTTGTTTGAAACAGCAGTAGTCAATTTTAATTGAGTTTGACTGCTATTATCTTTAGAAGAAGTGCTTGTCACTTGACTCCCGTCGTCATTAGTTTTTTCCAAGGGAAGCTCTTTTTTGGCCTGCTCTACCGCTAAGGGAGTCACATCAGCAGGAGTACTATCTTCTATCTCGGTATTGACAAGTGGTGTATCGGTATCGGTATTAGATTGTAATAGCGAATTTCCTAACGCCAACAATAACAGTAAAGCAGCAGCAATACCACCAATACGCCACCATAGTGGTAATACTTTTCGATCTTCTTTTTGCGCTTTCGCGGAAGCAATATTTTGCCACACACGATCACTGGGATGTGCTTCAAAATCTTTGAATTTCTCCTGAAACAACCGGTCTATGTTCTTTCTCTCCTTCATCGGGTTTGAGTCTGTCTTAGAGGCCTTGATTTAATAGCCTCAATCTTGTCCTTTAAAATAACACGGGCACGTGCCAAATTTGATTTTGAGGTGCCTTCAGAAATATCAAGCATCGTTGCTATTTCTCTGTGAGAGTAGCCATCAAGCACGTATAGGTTAAAAACCAAACGGTAACGATCGGGCAACTCCTGTATTATACCCAGTAAAAAATCGAGCGAGATATTTTCTTGATCAACCTCGACATTTACATCTTGTATTTTTTCTTCATTTATGATATCCAATACGGTGTGCTTGCGATATCGCTGGAGCGCCGTGTTGATAGTCACTCTTTTGAGCCATCCTTCAAATGACCCCTTGCCTTTGTATTGACTTACTTTATCAAAGATGACCATAAACGAATCTTGCAGTGTATCTTCAGCATCTGCATAGTTTGGAGAATACTTCAAGCAAATTGAAAACAACGTACTCGCATAGCGCTTGTAGAGTTCTTCTTGTGCTTTTGCATTATTCCGTTTACAATTCTTGATGAGTTGATCTAAACTCACTAATTCGTTTATTGGTTAGTTCTTATTCTAAAATAGGTACATCGACAATTAAAAATTGGTTTTCTCCTTCTTCATCTTTGCCTTGAAAAAAGCGAAGTTGAACACTCCCTGGTTCTTCTGGTTTAAAAATAAGTGGTGCCGTACGAACATCCTCGTTAAGCGGGTCACAATCACCACGTTCTTCTATGACTTTGGTTATGATAGCGATGTTACGAGCATCACCATCCTTTTCGACTTCAAAACCATCAAACCCATGACAGGTAGACGGTCTAAAATACGTAATTTGAAGCGTGTCGGGTTTATTGACCGTAAAGTTATCGGGAATATTCGTTACCGATTCAACGGGTACGAATTCAAAGAAAAAAATAGGCACCTCTTCATCGCTACAGCTCATCACTGTGAGTGCCATCAGGCAAACTAGTAATATCCTTTTCATATGCTTTGTACTAGGGGGTTTGTTTTGTAGATGCAATATGGCCTAAAAGGTTGCGTATGTAAAGTAAAAACCTCCTGCTTGACGGCAGGAGGTTTTTTAAGGATTATTCGGCAGTTGCTTTAATGGCTGCGTGAATTTTTGTTTCTAGTTCTTCCATCAGGTCTGGATTGTCTAGCAGCAAGGCTTTGACGGCATCTCTTCCTTGACCTAGCTTGGTGTCTTCGTAAGAGAACCAAGATCCACTTTTCTTGAGAATTTCGTAATTGACTC
>CAZJWI010000193.1:0-38666 GCA_964549485.1 uncultured Flavobacteriaceae bacterium | reverse complement strand
TTTGATTTTACAACATTTACTAACATGGGGGCAAAGATAGTTTATTTAAGATTTACCCTTGCGGGCACTTTACTGATTAATAATTCAGGGCCATATTGTCAATAAGACGCACAGGGCCTGCATAAACAGCGAGAAAAGCTCTGTATTTTTGTTGGTCACGCTTTCGCGAAAGCGGTCTCAAACCATCAATATTGGCGATTTCAAAATATTCGAGTTCTAGATCTTCTCTAGCTGCAAATTGGGCAGTGACCCATTCTCTTAATCTCTTGGCAGATTTTGTGCCAAAGTCGTTTTTTACTTGTAAAAGTGTTTGATAAATAAAGGGTGCAGCATCTAATTGTGCGGGAGTTAGACGCGAATTGCGGCTACTTAAGGCCAGACCGTCATCTTGTCTGTGTATAGGACAACCCACAATCTCTATATCCAATCGTTCTTTCTGAACCAATTTTTTAACGATGAGTAATTGCTGATAATCCTTTTCGCCAAAATACGCTTTGTCCGGATTAATCTGTCTAAATAGCAGATTGAGTACGGTACCTACTCCATCAAAATGACCAGGTCTATGCTCGCCCTCCATCACCGACTCTAGTGCTCCAAAGCGATAAGATTTTGACACAATACCGTCTTTATAGACCTCTTCGGGCGAAGGGGCATAGACCATAATACGATCTTTATAAGGCGCCAACAAGGCCAAATCTGAAGTGATGGTCCTGGGGTAATTTTTGAGATCTTCGGCTTTGTTAAATTGGGTAGGATTTACAAAAATACTCACTACCACGCGGTCGCAATCACCTAGTGCAAAGTCTATAAGCGAGAGATGGCCTTGATGCAAGGCACCCATAGTTGGTACGAAACCAATACGCTGATCCTTGGCTTTACAGCGGCTTATTACTTCCTGAATTTGTTCTTGGGTGGTGATCGCCTGCACTTTATCAAAAATTTAACGGGCTGCAAACTTAGTATTTTAAAGGCAAAGTGCATAAAATTTAGTACTTTTGCGTGTTTTTTATTTAATAGTAGCATTAAAGCATTTACCATATGAAAGATAAGAGGATATTGTACGTGTCGTCTGAAGTGATACCTTACCTACCAGAGACCGAAATTGCCTCTATGTCGTTTGAAGCTCCTCAGATGGTCAACTCCAAAGGAGGGCAAATACGCATTTTTATGCCGCGCTATGGCAATATTAATGAGCGCAGGCACCAATTACATGAAGTCATTCGATTATCAGGAATGAACTTGGTTATCAATGATTTTGATATGCCGTTGATTATAAAAGTTGCTTCCATACCCAAAGAGCGTATGCAGGTATATTTTATAGATAATGAAGAGTACTTTAAACGCAAAGCTACCTTTACCGACGAGGATGGAAACCTTTTTGAAGATAATGATGAGCGCGCAATCTTTTTTGCAAAAGGTGTAGTAGAAACCGTAAAAAAATTAAACTGGTCACCAGACATTATTCATGTTCATGGGTGGTTAGCATCTTTACTTCCTTTATATCTCAAACAGTACTATGCCAGTGAGCCTCTTTTTACTCAGAGTAAAATAGTCACTAGTGTTTACAATCAAGGCTTTGAAGGATCGTTAAATAAAGAAATGATCAATAAAATTGCTTTTGATGGTATTGATCCTGAAACGATCAAAGAGTTGGAAGATCCAACCTATCACAACCTGATGAGTGTGGCTATCAAAAACTCTGACGCAACCATTGTAGGATCTGAGCATCTTGATGAAAACCTGATGAAGGTGGTTAATACCACAAAGATTCCTGCGCTTCCGTATAAGAAGAAGGAAGAGTTTGCCTCGGCCTACGAAGAATTTTACACCTCAAAGGTGTTACAAGACTAGAGATATTATGACTATGTATAAAATTGTATTACGAGCTTTGGCTTGTGTATTTGTATTGGCTATTGCTGTAGCTTGTACCAACGACTTTTCGGATGTTGGTTCGGGACTAGTAGGAGTGGTCAACTTTGAAACCAATCAAACTTCAGAAATTGACGTGGTTTCCTTTTCAAAATCATTTGATGATGGTGTTCAGACCAATGCGCTTCCTACGGGAGCGGTCGGATTTTATCGCGATAATGTCTACGGAAACTCTACAGTATCTGTTCTTACTCAGCTTACTTTAGGGCGTAATAACCCTGATTTTGGCGATGAGACGGTTTTAGATAGTGTACTATTTACCCTACCCTATTTTTCTACCCTGGAAGATACCGATGATGATGGTAATTCGACCTATACGCTAGATTCAATTTACCGCAACACTGGAGAGATGAAGCTATCGGTATATCGTTCTAACTTTTTCTTGAACAATCTTGATCCAGACACCGATTTTCAAGATGCAGCAGTGTATTATTCAAATGATATCGATGATTTTAACGGTATAGAAGGTGATTTGCTATTTGAAATCCCTGATTTTGTACCTAGTCCTGAACAGATTATCCTTACAGAACCAGGAGAGTTGCCTGAAGATGCCGATCCAGACGAAGAGGCAGAACCAGTTGTAAGTAATAGGTTACGTCCAGCTTTACGCGTGCGTTTAGACTCCTTGTATTTTGTGCAAAATATAATTGAAAGAGAAGGCGATGAGGTCTTACTCAATCAGAATAATTTTAACGATTATTTTAGAGGAATTTATATTAAAGCCGAACCTATTAATGGTCAAGGCAGTTATTTTCTCTTTGATTACAGTCAGGCCAACATAGAGGCTTTTTACACTTTTGAAGGCGATGATGACTCTGCAGGAGATGGTGAGGCCACTAACGATGGTGTGGGTAGTATTTCATTTGGGTTAGGAGGTGTTCAGATCTTGGATATAGAAACCCAGTACGATCCTGAAATCCTTGCCGCTATAGCTGCTTCAGACTCTACAGCTGGAGACGAAAGCCTTTATTTGAAAGGGGGTGATGGTAGTATTGCGCTTATTGATCTATTTGGCCCCGATTATGACAATGATGGTATAGAAGACCAATTAGAAGCTTTGCGTGATTGCAATGTAATTATCAACGAAGCCAATTTAATTTTTTATGTCGATCAGGACAAAGTAGCTCCAGGTAGTGGCGAGGCAGAACCAGAACGTATATTTATCTATGATTTTGATAATAATGCTACTTTGCTAGATGGTGAGTTAGACCAAACCACTGGATTAAATGGTCCTGTAGGAACACGTGTAAATCATTTGGGTCGATTGGTTCGAGAAACAGAAGGCGACGAATCTTCGCCTGGTGTGAGTTACCGTATACGACTAACACAGCATATCAATAATATCATCAATAACGATTCAACCAATGTGCGCTTGGCTTTAGCGGTTAGTCAAAATGTGACTACCCTAAACTCGGCCATTATAGGTGGTACTTTAGACGAGAGTAGAGAAAATATCAAACGTATTCCAGTGTCTACAGTTATTTCTCAAGAGAGTACGATTCTTCATGGTTCAAAAAGTCCAATTGAAGACAAAAAATTAAAACTGCGTATCAATTATACGCTTACAGAAGATATTGATCCAGATAGCGTCTGTGGTCGCCTCTTAGGATTATAAACTCGAAATTTTTTTAGTTATGTGTGGAATTGTAGGTTACATTGGTTTTCGTGATGCGTACCCTATAGTGTTGCAAGGATTGCAGCGCCTAGAATATCGTGGATATGACAGTGCTGGTATTGCACTTTTTGACGGTAATCACTTGAATGTTTCTAAAACCAAAGGAAAAGTTGCCGATCTAAAGGAGCGTTTGGAAAGCGAAATTAGCACCAAAGGCACGATAGGGATAGGACATACGCGATGGGCAACACATGGTGTTCCCAACGATGTCAATTCTCACCCGCACTATTCCAATTCTGGTAATATTGTGATTATACACAATGGTATTATTGAAAACTATGACCCTTTGCGTCAAGAGCTTTTAAAACGCGGATATACTTTTACCTCAGATACAGATACCGAAGTATTGGCTAATTTGATAGAGGATGTTAAAACCAAGGAAGGTGTAAAACTAGGTAAGGCGGTTCAAATTGCCTTAAACCAAACCATTGGGGCCTATGCCATTGCCGTATTTGACAAAACCAAGCCAGACGAAATTGTTGTGGCGAGATTGGGAAGTCCATTGGCTATTGGTGTGGGAGAAGATGAATTTTTTATTGCCTCTGACGCTACTCCATTTATCGAATATACCAACAATGCTGTTTATCTCGAAGATGGTGAAATGGCGGTCGTTAGAAATCATAAGAAATTAAAAATTAGAAAGATCAAAGATGACTCTTTGGTCGATCCTTATATCCAAGAGCTACAACTCAATCTCGAGCAAATCGAGAAAGGAGGATATGATCACTTTATGCTAAAGGAGATCTACGAGCAACCCGATGCAATTACTGATACTTTTAGAGGTCGAATGCTGGTTGATGAAGGCATAATCAAAATGGCCGGTGTAGACGATCATCTCGACAAATTTTTAAACGCACCTCGAATTATCATAGTGGCCTGTGGTACATCTTGGCACGCTGGTTTGGTAGCCGAATACATATTTGAAGAATTTTCTAGAATTCCTGTCGAGGTAGAGTATGCCTCAGAATTTAGATATCGCAACCCCATAATCAATAAAGAAGACGTGGTCATTGCTATTTCACAAAGTGGAGAAACAGCAGATACCATGGCTGCCATTAAATTGGCAAAGGAGAGCGGGGCATTTGTATTTGGTGTTTGTAATGTGGTTGGATCTTCTATTTCGAGAGAAACTCATGCGGGGGCTTATACCCATGCTGGCCCTGAAATTGGAGTAGCTTCTACTAAGGCTTTTACTACTCAAATTACTGTATTGACGCTACTGGCCCTTAAACTGGCTAAAGAAAAAGGAGAGTTGTCTCGCTCAGAGTTCAGGGCTTATTTGCAAGAATTAGAGCGCATACCTTCTAAAGTAGCAGTCGCTTTAGAGTCTAATGAACATGTAAAGTTTGTGGCTAAGCAATACAAGGACGCTCACAATGCACTTTATTTGGGACGTGGTTATAACTTCCCAGTAGCTTTAGAGGGTGCTTTAAAATTAAAGGAGATTTCTTATATCCACGCCGAAGGTTATCCTGCGGCCGAGATGAAACACGGTCCTATCGCCCTTATCGACGAGCAAATGCCTGTGGTCGTTATCGCTACCAAGCAGGGTCATTATGAAAAAGTGGTAAGTAATATTGAAGAAATTAAGGCGAGGAGCGGAAAAATCATCGGTATAGTGACCAAAGGTGACAGGGAAGTGACCAAACTTGCAGATCACGTCATCGAGATACCAGATACTATGGATGCCTTAACGCCTTTGTTGACAACCATTCCTTTACAGCTATTGTCTTATCACATTGCTGTAATGCTAGATAAAAATGTGGATCAGCCTAGAAATCTCGCCAAATCTGTCACAGTAGAGTAATCAGTGTTTGAGATGCTTTTGTATTTCTAATGTAGCGCTAGCGGCATCGCGCATTGTGTTAAGTTGGAGAGTATTGCCACGATCGTAATTTAAAAACCATTGGCCAATCATCTGTTCGACTTGCGGATAGTTTTTGCGCAGGTCAGAAAGATTTCTTGCCTTAATGGTTTGGAGGGAAGACTCGGCAGGAATAGCTATAATTTTATAATCCTGCTCTCCTTGATCAATAAGAGGTAAAACAGCAATAGGATACACTTCTAACACGGTGGCTGTGGGCAAGGATTCGCAGAGCACCAAAATATCGAGCGCATCTCCGTCACCACCCTTGTTTGGGTCAGAATACGTACCGGGAATAAAACCATAATTTCCGAGATAAGGCAGATAATCTATTACGCGATCTTTGTTATCGCGCTTATCTACAACAAAAGTGTTTGTTTTGGGATCAAATTCAATTTTTTTATTGGTACCAGCGGGTATTTCGATAACGGCCCGTAATTTATTGGCCTCGCTATAGGTAGAAAGCGTATAGAAATCTTCGCTTTTTTGAGACTGATTACACGCGGTAAATCCTACCGTTAAAAGGAGTGCAATTACAAGTCCAGTGTATCTAAAAGGAAAATTTGATTTATACATGAACTCGATGTTGAATGAGGTCAATACCTCTAACGTATTTAGAATTTTTACTTAGCCTACTACTTAATTCTTGACTAAGTTGACGCGCATCGGTATCTTCTGAGACGGCGTATTTCAATTCGAGGATGACATCTTTTAGACCGCGCTTAGAAGCCCAAATGGTGGTGTAGGCGGGGTTGTAAAACTGCATATTGTAGTCTATGGTAATCCTAAACCGCTCACAGGCCGATAAAAAATACCTGCGCTCATAGCTGTTGTACAAGGCAGGTTGTAGACGTGATAATGTAGAGCCCAGCAAGAGATCTCCATTGTTTTGAGCCGCCACAATCATTTTTTCTTGAAATGCTTTCGCGGAAGCGTATTTCAGATCAAGAGTAACCTCCTCGTATTTATAGGAAAGCTTGTCACCTACTGCACCCATCTTTTTTTTGACTTCTAGGGTAGGTTTTTCAATGCTGTAAAAATCGTCTCCATACCACCTAAAACGAAATTTTTCTCGACTTTCATCACCTGCTACATTTTGACGATAAAACGAGTAGTTCTGATCGTCGAGATAGAGATTATTGACCTGGCGTTTGTGAAAGATTTCGCGAAAGCAAAAGGAATTACACAACACTTCTGTATTGATAATATCTAAGGCGCTTAGAGTAGGATACACAAATTTGCGTTCATATCGCAATGCCACAGGTTTATCGACTACTTTTCCCATATTCCTTTCCGTACATTTGATCAATCACACTATTGGAAACCGTTGTTACGGCCTCCCCGTCAATTAAAAGTTGGGAGTTTACCTCAATAAGATGAGCTTCTTCTACATTGCTTAATAAGAGCTCGTTAATCGTAATGGAAGCGGTCCCATATTCTGACTTTTTTTGAAAGGCAGAAAGTCCTAATCGTGTATTGGTAATATGCAATGTGCTCAAGGTAACCTTTGACAAATCTTTACTGACCACCCCAATCTCACCGCCATTTACCACAATGTTTTTTCCGCTTATTTGACTATTTTCACCAGCACTTATCGCCTTATCAGAAGGATTGACTACGGTAATATCTTCAAGATAAAGGGTAGAACCCGAAATGTCAATACCGTCATTTCCAGCATTGGTAAAGGTAGAATTACTGATACGCCCCTTGACAAAATCTCCGTCAAAAGCGTCAGATTGGGTATTTTCAAATTGGCTATTGGTCATGACAAAAGAAGACCGTATAATATTGAGCGCATCTTCAGACCGATTGTTCTTAAAAGTAACCTCGTCTAGGTGTACTTCACTTTCGTGAAAATTGACACCACCCGATAAATTCCAGAGTGGAGAACTAGGATAGGATAAGCTTTCAAATACACAATGCGAAAGGGTAGATATCTTATTGGTATTATCTACAAATATCCCGCCACCACTGTGGTCTTTAGATTCAAAGACAATTGGCGAAGAGACTGTGCCCATAGCCTGTATTGCCGATTTGGAAATAAGTGAGGCACCATTTTTAAAGTTGAGAGATACCCCTGCATCAATTGTCAAGACCATATTAGAAGGGATAATAAGCGTCTGGTCTAGAGTGTATGAACCTTGAGCAATTCGCAGACTGTTTTCTGAGTCTTTAATAATAAAGTCAAAAGAGGAATAATTAGGGGTTTGCCAATTGTTGTAGGTGCTGGTAAATTGTTTAAGGTCGTTTTCAAGAGCAAAGGGAGCTATGATCGCTTTTCGAGGTAGGTCTATGGCCTTTATGTGATGATTTACGCGTAGCTTGGCTACATCTTTAGGATAATTAAAACTGCCTTTTTTGTTTTTCTTGGAAACGAAGGCGTTTACAAAGTAACGATTAAGGTCAAAGCGAATCGTTTTTTTTTGACGTTTGCCCAGTACAATGCTATCCTTGGTGGTGGTTCCTAAATCACGACCGTCGGCATGAGACAATCCAGTGATGGCAACTGGATAATCTGATAAATTTTCGAGAGCTACCTCTAAGTGTTGCTGATCAATCTCTAGTAGTCCGGCGCTTATAACATCTGATGGGTTAATCGCTTTTTTCATAAAATTGCTATTGTGTTCTAGTATACTCAAATCTATGCTATTGCCCAGTTCATAGCTTAAGTCTTTGTTTAGGCGAAGCAGTTCTTTCTTATGGGTGGCAATGAGTGTATTGACAAAATCATTTTTGCTAAAACGCTCTAATTTTTCGAGTACTGCCGCTGTGTAGAGCGGGTCTTTTTCAGAAAATGGATACTGTATGATTGCTTCTAGAGCTACCCCACTATTAGAATCATAAGAGATGGGTTCTAATTTGTTGGTAATAGGGTTATAATACACTCTGATATTATGCCAAATCATCCCATGAGCACCTCCAAATAGATTGGTAAGCGCCACAAAGCTTGATAATTTATCAAGGTCAAAAACTTCAGAAATCTTATAATCTCCTTTGCGCAAACCATCTAGCATTGACTTAGCCGTGGCAAATTGTTTGGACAAAGTCGGGTCACTTAGTACTTTATTTTGATTATACACCTTTATTGGTGCAATGCTCGCACTTTGCAGCGTGCTGGCTACTTCGCGTACAGGTAGGTTAAGATCGTATTCTTTGGCCCGCTCGTTCCACAAATAGGATTCGTCAAAAGCTACGATCACTCCAGCTCTTCTGCGATTGTGTTCGATTAGAATTTTATCAAATGATTCTTCTAATGCCATGACACCTACTGCGGTGGTGTGAATATTGGTGTTGGAGGTAGTCTTGATGGTGAAATTGACAAAGTCGTAACGCAGGCCAATAATGTCCTGAGCTGTCAAGGCTTGATTATAAAGCCACTCCCAGAGATAATTTCTTGTTTTGGGATGTTGTACAGACACCTTACGCATACCGTTTAAGGTATGACCATCTTGAATGAGAAAACGGTAGGACCATTTGCGGTCATCAAGTAAATGATCTGTCCAATCACCTTTAAGACGTAATTCTGTGTCTAGCGTTTTGCCTTGGTAGGTAAGGCTTCCTTTCACATAGTCGTTGTCATCAGTGATAAGTAGCCCTCGGTCTATTGCCTCATTTCTCTTTCTTTTGATTTTATCAAAAGCCGATGCCTTTAGTGTAAGGGTTAATGAATCCAAACTGTTGGTGTACTTGTTTTGAAGGATGAGGTCGGGGTTAAGGCGTAATTTGGCAATATCTTGAGACCTACCCAGACCACTGCGATACCTTCCTGTATTGATATAAGCAATATCATCAATATCTAGGGTGGCTTTAGGATAGTTATCGTGTTGAAGCAGACGATCAAAAACGCTATAGGAAAGCCCGTCGTGGGTGATAATTTCGGGGCTATTCAAAAAGTCTAAATTGAGATAGGGGGCGTCATTCTTTAAAGTGATATGATCTTTTATATAGATGTGCAAAAAGAACAGATCGGTGCGTAATCGTCCTTCTAAGGGGTTCTTATAGGCATAAATAAGGTGGGGCTTACCCATGTGACTAGTTAGATATAAGGAAACCAAACTGTCGCTATAAACTCGTTGTTCTAGTTGATCCAATACCTGGGTATAATCAATTTGGGCAGCACGAATCACTGTAGGTACATTGAGATCATAGGTTTTGCTCACACCTGCCTTATCAGCAGTTTCTAGAGAACTCTGGCTTAGTACAAATAGGCTAAGGGCTACAACTCCAAGGACTACCAATAATAGACCCCAGCGATTGTTGTTTGAGCTATCCGATTTTAATTGCATATTATTCTACTAGTGATACTATGATTATAACGTATTATCGATAAAAGTAATATCCATGGTATTGTCTAAAGCTCGCAATTCTGAGTTCATCGCATTTAGGGCATCCATAGAGGCTACTTTAATGAGATAGTTGACCGTGATGAGATCCTGGTTTTCTTGTATGCGTTTTAACTCTAATTGACGACTGTGCTTACTTACAATATCATTGATAGCATTAACCTGATTGGTCTGAGTAGAGGGCGTACTTTGAATAAGTAAATTTTGGGTTATACTGCTGCCTTTACTTCCGCGTTGATACATAAAAACAACGATTCCCATCAACACCACAAAACCCAAAAGGGTAGGTAATAATTGATTGGCGCCCATACCAAGCCCAATGGCTATGGCGATAAAAAAGTAGCCTAACTCTTCAGGCTCTTTAATAGCTGTTCTAAAACGAACTATAGATAAGGCACCTACCAATCCTAGAGAGAGTGCCAAAGATGATTTTACAATTGAAATAATTATAAAGGTGGTTACCCCAACAATCATGAGCACTTTGGATAACTGTGCTCTATTAGACATTGATTGGCCATAGCGTTTATAGCCCAGTGCCAACACATAAAGCAGGAGCACGCATATCAGGATATAGGCGATATAATTGACAAGCGAGAAAGAATCTTCGAAGTTGGCAGTGAGTTGATCTAATAAGGTATCCATATAATATTTGAATAGTAAAAGGTGAGTAAAGATTTTTACCAGCTGCAAAAAAACGTAAAAGTTTTGATTCTCAACAATAATCTGCCTAGAATAACAGCTTCTAGGAGTCGTGTTAACATACAACAGCCGTATGACCATACAAGCAAATTGTACCAGTACACAAGGCGATAGGTTCCTTGTTCAAAATAAATTGTCAAATGATACATTACAACTATAAATAATTCCTAGATATTGGTTTTTCTAAACGATTTAAAACAGTATCTTTGCGCGGTGAAAAACGAGGTGTTTTTTTCACTCCCGTTTTATCGGGATATTTTGCTAAACATTAAATAGTTAATAATGTCACAAATTACAGGTAAAGTTGCTCAGATTATTGGTCCAGTTGTAGACGTAGCGTTTGCAAGTGGTTCAGAACTACCGAAAATCTACGATTCACTAGAAATTGCGAATGCAGATGGATCAAAATTGGTTTTAGAAGTACAGTCTCACATTGGAGAAAATACTGTACGTACTATCTCTATGGATTCTACCGATGGATTAAGCCGTGGTGTAGATGCGGTAGCTACTGGAGCTCCAATTCAAATGCCTATTGGAGACGATATTTACGGTCGTCTTTTTAATGTTATTGGTGATGCCATCGATGGTATCGGAAACTTGCCAAAAGCAGGCGATGCTGGATTGCCAATTCACCGTAGCGCCCCAAAATTTGAGGACTTATCTACATCAACCGAAGTATTATTTACAGGTATTAAAGTAATCGATTTGATCGAGCCTTACGCAAAAGGAGGAAAGATTGGATTGTTTGGAGGTGCAGGAGTAGGTAAAACCGTATTGATTCAGGAGTTGATTAATAATATCGCCAAAGGACACGGTGGACTATCAGTATTTGCTGGTGTAGGAGAGCGTACTCGTGAAGGAAATGACCTTTTGAGAGAAATGTTAGAGTCTGGTATTATCAAATACGGAGATGACTTTATGCATTCTATGGAAGAAGGTGGATGGGATTTGACAAAGGTAGATAAAGCTGCTATGAAAGATTCTAAAGCAACTTTCGTATTTGGACAAATGAATGAGCCTCCTGGAGCTCGTGCTCGTGTGGCCCTTTCAGGATTGACTATAGCCGAGTATTTCCGTGATGGAGCTGGAGAAGGGCAAGGAAAAGATGTACTTTTCTTTGTAGACAACATTTTCCGTTTTACGCAGGCAGGTTCTGAGGTATCGGCACTTCTAGGTCGTATGCCATCGGCGGTAGGTTATCAACCTACGCTAGCTACAGAGATGGGAGCGATGCAAGAGCGTATTACATCAACAAAACGAGGATCGATTACTTCTGTACAGGCGGTTTACGTACCTGCAGATGACCTTACCGATCCAGCACCAGCGACAACCTTTGCTCACTTGGATGCAACAACAGTACTTTCTCGTAAGATAGCCGAGCTTGGTATTTACCCGGCGGTAGATCCTCTTGATTCTACCTCGCGTATTCTTACAGCCGAGATTCTTGGAAATGAGCATTACGATTGTGCACAACGTGTAAAAGAGTTGTTACAGCGTTATAAAGAATTACAAGATATCATCGCGATTCTTGGTATGGAAGAATTATCTGAAGAAGATAAAATGGCGGTAGGACGTGCGCGTCGTGTACAGCGTTTCTTATCTCAACCTTTCCACGTTGCAGAGCAGTTTACAGGTATCCCTGGGGTATTGGTAGATATTAAAGAAACGATCAAAGGTTTTAACATGATTATGGATGGAGAGTTAGATCACCTTCCAGAAGCCGCTTTTAACCTTAAAGGAACCATTGAAGAAGCTATCGAAGCAGGAGAGAAAATGCTTGCCGAAGCTTAATTAATGGATAATGGTGCTTAAGCGGTTGCTGTAAATGCTTTCGCGAAAGCGCACTCAAAAACAATACATATGCATTTAGAAATTGTAACTCCTGAAGCTTCATTAGTAAGCGGCGAGGTCACTTCGGTGACAGTGCCAGGAATGGATGGAGAATTCCAGATGTTAAATAATCACGCAGCTATTGTAGCCTTGCTCGTTGAAGGAAAAGTATCCTTTGATGGTAATCCTACTATTGCCGAAGGTTTTGAAAATAAATTTGTCAAAGAAGCCAATGGCAAATGGTCGCTTGAAATTTCGAGCGGTACTGTTGAGATGAATAATAATAAAGTTATCGTCTTGGCCGACTAAGACAAAGATCAATACATTTAAAAGCCCAAAATCATTTAAGATTTTGGGCTTTTTTTATACGAGCTATTTTTTGCCAAGCCAGGCTACTCTAGCCTTTAATGCTGCCTTACTGGCATTTGGGTCTAAACTGATATAATAGGTTGGGTCACTAGCAAGGGAAAGAGTAGTTTCTTGTATTTCTCCAAATCGCGTATAGCGCAGTGTGACTTGATCACCTGGATTTTTATCTTCTAACCACTGCTGGTAAGCAGCTTTGGTCGCAAGGGCTTGATCGTCTATGGCAGTAATGATATCGTCTTTATTAAGCATGGCTTTGTAAGCAGGAGTGCCTATCGTTGTTGTGGCAGTAATTTGCAAACCTGTCTCTGTTTCTGCAAGGCGTAAGCCGGTAAAAGGCCGGTTGTCTTTGCGTTCTAATCGCAGTCCTACGGTTTTAAAAAGACGCTCAAAATCTGGCATGCCACTATTGTAAATGTAGGAGTTAAAGTAAGCTTGGGCAAAGGTCTTACCAGCATAATTTGCGAGCACCTCTTCTAGATCGCTAATGGTATAGGCCACCTCATTCTGACCGTGTTTTTCCCATACCCTTCTAAAATAGGTGTCCAGATCCAGGCCTTCTTGACGCAGGCTCAAATCTAAGGCAAGCCCCAACATACTCCCATACGAATAATAGGATATAAAAGTGTTACCTCTATTAACGGGATCTACCGAGGTAGCTGCATCTACAAAAGGCGCTTGATAACTCATCTCTATGGGGTTAAAAAAACGTCTTGCTGGAGAGTTCCACACATAATTAAATGTGCCGTTAAGACGCTGTGTATAGGTCGAATCGGTAAGCATCCCGGCGCGCCTTAGCATCAGATTGGTGTAGTAACTGGTAAAACCTTCGGCAAACCATAGTGAAGCGCTCATATTGGCCTTAGTAAAATCAAAAGGTTCCAGATCCTCTGGTCTAATGCGCTCTACATTCCAACTATGAAAAAACTCATGTGCTACCGTACCTAGATTGCGTTGCATACCTCCACCTGCCAGGGTGCGGCTTGTGGTCAAAATGGTACTATTGCGATGTTCCATGCCATCGCCAGAAACATTTGGATCATAACAGGCCAAAAAGGTATACTTCCCAAAGTCAAAATCAGGCAGTTGCCCAAACACAGCTTTTTCTTGCAGCACAATTTCTTGAACCTGCTGCCAATATTGATCTAGCTCAGCCTGTGTTGCCGGGCCGTGCAGGATAAAGGTTATATTTTGTCCCTCTACGTTAAAACTACGCTCCTTAAAATTGCTCAGTTCTGTAGGGCTGTCTAGGAAATAGTAGAGATCTGGTGCACTAAAGCGGGTGTCGCTTATTTTTTTGAGTTGAGTAGCTACTTTCCAATTAGAGCCCGGTGGCAACTTAAATTCTACTTCAATAGGCCGGGCTTCGGTGTTTTCCATAAACATGAAGGTGGCTGGCATATTGAGATGGGCGTGAGCCGTATTGATTTGCGAATAAGTGCCATCGGCTCTATTGGCAAAGAGTGTATAAGAAACGGTGATCGTACCGTCGTGACCAGAAATAATCCAAGAGTACGGATCTTCTCGTCTTATCGGAAGCGTCTCTCCTTTGCTATTTGTAGCTTTCACTTGATAGACATTTTTGGCAAATTCGTGTATGGCATAACGTCCAGGAGAGCTGCGAGGCATGCGTACAACTACCTGGGCTTGTTTTATATTTGGGAACTGAGCAGTGATATTGGCTTGGTGATGTACGGCATTGTCAAAACTTACCGTGTATACATTGGTTTGTGCTATACCCGCCATACTCAAAGCCAAAAGACCACAAAAAATTAAAAATTTTCGCATAAGTGCTGTTTTTTATAAAAATAGGGAAGTCGGGTCAATAGGCCATACATCAGATGTCAAAAGCAAGAGGTATCTTTACATTATGTTACCACCAAAACTTCAAAAAAAGCTAGCCGATCGTGTCAAAAATGACAGCTTGCGCAGCTTGCCAGAAAGCAACGAGCTGGTAGATTTGGCCTCCAATGATTATCTGGGACTTTCTAGAGTATCTGAAATAGCCAAGACAGCATCTGCCTTGCTCGTAGCGCAAAGTCAAAAGACACATGGAGCTGGTGGGAGTAGGCTCTTGACAGGCAATCACAGTCTTTACGCTATTTGTGAGCAAACCGTTGCCTTGTTTCACAATCGTCAGAGCGCCTTACTCTTTAATAGTGGCTATGATGCCAATGTAGGGTTGTTTCAAGCTGTACTTCAACGAGGAGATATTATTTTGTATGATCAGTACGTACACGCCAGTATTAGAGATGGCATACAAATGAGTTTTGCCAAGGCCTATAAGTTTGCGCATAACCAGCTCGATGATCTCGAAAAAGAATGTCAAAAAGCCCAGGAGCGCCTGGCAGCTGATGGCCAATTGTACATCGTCACCGAATCTGTTTTCTCTATGGATGGTGATAGCCCTGATCTTAGAGCCATCGCCGATCTGGCAACGCGTTACCGCGCTTTGTTAATTGTAGACGAGGCGCATGCTACAGGAGTCTTGGGCACAAGGGGAGAAGGGTTGGTTGCACACTTAGGACTGGGAGATCAAGTATTTGCCACGCTAGTCACTTTTGGAAAGGCAATGGGGGTTCACGGTGCCGCCATATTAAGCGATTATGATCTCAGAACGTATCTCATCAATTTTGCCAGATCTTTGATATACACCACCGCGCTTCCACCGCATTCTGTGGCCATGATAGTGGCTGCTTATCAATATTTGGACAGGCAAGGTAGTTCGGTTTCTTCTGTGGCGCAACTAGCACAATACATCACTTATTTTAAACAGCAAATTACCGCCTTTGGATTAGATACCTATTTTATTGGGAGTGATTCGGCTATTCATGTGGCTGTTATTCCTGGTGTAGATCGCGTAAAAGCGCTTTCGCGAAAGCTTAAACAAAAGGGGTATGATGTCAAACCCATACTTTCGCCCACGGTACCCAAAGGCCAGGAACGATTGCGGTTTTGTTTACACAGTTTTAACCAACCCAATGCGTTTAAAGCAGTACTTCAAGAACTTGCCAAAGCCTTGAAATAAGTGTTGTTCTACGCCGCAACAAATCGATAAAATGAAATTAGATAGCCTGTCGATATTCTAACACATCTTTGGTATTTTTGATACGTAAAAAAAATTCTATGTCATCATATTTTATCACTGGCATCTCTACAGAGGTAGGTAAAACAGTTGCCGCGGCCATTGTTACACAGGCCTTACAAGCCGATTATTGGAAACCCATCCAAGCAGGTGATTTGGACTATTCGGATACCCACAAGGTAAAGTCTTGGGTACAAAATGATATATCGCAATATCACGATAACGCATTTGCTTTACAAACTCCTATGAGTCCGCATGCAGCTGCAGCCATTGACAAGGTAGCCATAAAGGCCACAGCTATTAAACGGCCAAAAACTAAAAACAACTTAGTCATAGAAGGTGCTGGCGGTGTTTTGGTACCTATCAACGATCAGGAAACGATACTCGATTTAATACAACCTTCAGATAAGGTAATAGTGGTATCTAGACATTATCTAGGAAGTATTAATCACAGTTTGATGACCATTAAAACGCTGCAAGATCGTAACTTGAAGATAAGTGGTATTATTTTTTCTGGAGCTGCTCACCCCACAACCGAGTCAATTATCGAAAAAATGAGTGGTGTGCCGGTCATTGGGCGTATAGATGAAGAACCTTATATAGACGCCAATGTGATAAGTGAATATGCAGCAAAGTTTGCGCCCAGATTGCAACAGCTTTAAAGCATTAGACAACCCTTGTTTCAGAGGTCCTATAATCAATCCCTACCTTTGTAAAAAATCAATGCCGTGAATATTTCTGAACTTGACGCCAAACACATCTGGCACCCTTTAACACAGCACCAAACTGCCACCCCACCAATTGCAATAAAACGAGCTTTGGGCGCTGTCCTTTACGGCGAAGATGGACGGGAGTATATCGATGGTATTGCTTCATGGTATACCGCGGTATATGGACATTGTCATCCAGAAATTATTAAGGCGGTGAGTGCACAAATGCAGCAGCTCGATCAAGTAGTATTTACAGGATTTACCCACGCTCCAGCCGCCCAATTGGCTCAAGAATTATTTGAGATCCTACCGTCCAATCAACAAAAAATGTTTTTTAACGACAACGGATCAACAGCAGTAGAGGCTGGGATCAAAATGGCATTGCAATACCATTTTAATAAAGGGCAAAAGCGCAATGTACTTATCGCCCTTGAAGATGGTTTTCACGGTGACACCTTTGGTGCTATGTCTGTAAGTGGGCTATCGGTGTACAATGGGCCTTTTGAAGATTATTTTTTAAAAGTGGTGAGAATCCCAACGCCCAAAGGAGCAAATAACGAGAGCGTCGCCCAGACACTTCGGGAGCTTATCGCCACTTATGATTGTGCGGCCTTTGTCTATGAACCATTGGTGCAGGGTGCGGCAGGAATGAAAATGTATGACATAGCTGGTTTGCAGCTATTGCTTGATATCTGTAAAGTGCAAGATATCATTACTATCGCAGACGAGGTAATGACAGGATTTGGAAAGACTGGAAAACACTTTGCCTCTTTACATCTTCAAAGCTATCCCGATATTATGTGTCTTAGTAAAGCACTTACAGCTGGGATGTTGCCTATGAGCCTAACCACATGTTCTCAGCACATTTATGATGCTTTTTTGGATGAGGAGGTGACCAAAGGTTTTTTTCATGCCCATACCTACAGCGCCAATCCGTTGGCATGTGCAGCCGCTATAGCAGGTATAAACCTTTTAAAAAGTGATGAGATACAGCAGCGTATTAAAGCTATTGAGCAGCAGCATCACGCTTTCGCGAAAGCGCTACATAAACACCCCAAAGCCAGCGGGGTACGTGTCAAAGGAGTTATCCTAGCCTTAGAACTGGAGGTAGCCATGGAGCGTTATGGTCATAAACGGCAAGCCCTATACGATTACTTTATGAACCTAGGCGTATGCTTGAGACCGCTGGGAAATACTATCTATGTACTTCCGCCTTATGTGATTACCGATACCCAATTAAAAAAAATATATAAGGCTGTAGAAAAGGCCCTGGATCACTTCTGATCAATCGTCACTGGATCTATAGCGATTACCTGGTCGGTGCCTTCGACGAATACCTTTATTTTTTGATAGGTCAAGGTTTTGTCTTTGCCCAAAGTGGTGAGATCAATTAGCGCCTCTCCATCGGGTCCTGAGATGCCAATAGTGACGTGATTACTACGATCACCATTATTGATTTTAATATTAAATGTTTTGACCCCTTCGGAGGTTATTGGTTCACCAATGGCGTCTATCACCTCTTGATTTTGTTGAACCGCTTTGACCACAGGGTCGTAGCCCATATCTTCCTTAATTCCTTCGGCAAAAGAATACAAACCTCCCACTACTACCACAATGGCGATGACTATTATCGTTAAGCAGCCTGTGGTGGGTAAAGCCCATTTCCAATTGCGTTTCCACCAGCTTGGTGGTTTTACTAATTCGTTTTGATTGTCGTACTGTGGTTGCTGATCCATAAAAAAGTGTGCGCTGTTATTTTTATTGCTCTATTTCATCGGTGAGATCAATGACTTGCTGGCTGTCTTCAACAGTCACCGTAATGAGCTCGTAAACCCATTGGTCATCTATTTTTCTAGCAATGACTTTAAGGGTACCGTCTTTATCCTGACCGTCCAAATCAATTTCTAGATTCATTTCCTGAGGAGATCCCATAGGGTCGTAACCGTTGGCACGTATTTCAATAGGTTTACCTAAAAGCTCACCTACCTCTTCATTAGTTTGTACGGTTTTAATCACTTTGGCGAAAGCAAAAATGGAAGAGTTGTTAGAAAACTTGTCGGTCACTTTGTAGACACTATAGGCAACCATAGCAACAAAGATGATGATGATGGTCAAACATCCTCCGGTGGGTAGCGCCCATTTCCAATTGCGTTGCCACCAATTTCTGTGATCTCCTTCTACTTGATTCATAGTGCTCTAATTTGTTAATGTGCTGATAAGTTGCAAAAGAGCAGCAACTGTTACAACCATAGACAATAAAAATACATTTTATTTAAGACGTCCTAAGCGGAAGTACTATTTTTGTACCTCTTAATGCTATCATTTTTGAAAACACCCATTGCAATTACTGGTATAGCGAGTTTGTCTGCCCTAGGTGAGACTAAATCAGCACATGAACTGGCTTACTCAAATGACCAGACTGCGATTGTTTGGGATAAGAACTTGTTAGCTTTTACAGCTCCTCTAACGCAAAAGGCCAGCCAGGAGATCAAACAATTGGCGGCTCAAAATAGTAATTATAAAAGACTAGATCCAGCTGTTTTATACGGTATTTATTGCGGGCGTAAGGCCATAGCAGAGGCGGGCTGGAGCGATGGTCAATTTGGAATCAATGTGGGTTCTTCTCGCGGGGCCACCCAGCATTTTGAACAGTACCATACTCATTTTTTAGAAAATGCACATACACCTACCCTTAGTTCTCCACATACCACACTTGGCAATATTTCATCTTGGTTAGCGCATGATCTCAAGAGTGAGGGGCCCGATATTTCACATTCAATAACCTGCAGTACAGCCTTACACGCCATCTTAAATGGGGTTGCTTGGCTAGCTTCGGGTATGGCTTCCAGATTTCTGGTGGGTGGTACCGAGGCCGCACTCACGCCCTTTACCATTGCCCAAATGAAGGCGATGAAATTGACTCCAACCCAACCAGATAACTCAATCTACCCTTGCCAAACCCTAATGCCTGAGAAAGCACATAATACAATGGTGTTGGGTGAGGGTGCTGCGATGCTATGCTTGGAAGCCAAAACAACCACCAAAGCCTTGGCGTATATCAAGGGATTAGGCTATGCCACCGAGGTATTACAGCATTCGGTGTCTTTATCGGCAGCGGGAGATTGTTTTCAAAAGGCGATGAAAGCCGCCTTGACCATGGCACAACTTACAACTGTAGATGCAATAGTGATGCATGCTCCTGGAACAATTAAAGGTGATGCGTCAGAACTAGCTGCCATAGCTGCTATTTTTGATAAACAGAGGCCTTTTTTGACCAGTAATAAATGGAAATTAGGCCATACTTTTGGAGCTAGTGGCGGTTTGAGTATGGATATGGCGATTCAAATGTTACAATCACAACAAGCCATCCCTATTCCTTTTATCAAAGCGCAAGCTGTGCCTAAACAACTCAATACCGTAATGGTGAATGCTGTTGGTTTTGGAGGTAATGCGGTAAGTATAATTATTTCCAGAACGCCATAAACGCAACTTAGACCCAATATATTTAACAAAAAAGAAGTGGTATTTTTTTTCGCTTTCGCGAAAGCAAAACAGCTTTTTACTATTTTTGGAGCATGAGTGAGATACGACACAATTGGACCAAGGAAGAAATTTTAGCCATTTACAATAAACCTTTAATGGAGCTCCTCTACGAGGCGGCTACTGTACATCGCTTGCATCACGATCCTAATACAGTTCAGGTATCTACCTTATTGTCTATTAAGACAGGTGGTTGCCCTGAAGATTGTGGGTATTGTCCTCAAGCCGCCAGATATCACACCGATATAGAAGGTAATGACCTAATGTCTGTACAACAGGTAAAAGCTCAGGCATTACGTGCCAAGTCATCTGGAAGTTCGAGAGTTTGTATGGGTGCAGCCTGGCGTAATGTTAAAGACGGGCCAGAATTTGATAATGTATTGGAAATGGTGCGTACCATTAACAAGCTTGATATGGAAGTGTGTTGTACCCTAGGGATGGTCACAGAAAATCAGGCCAAACGCCTAGCCGAAGCTGGTCTTTATGCCTATAATCACAATCTCGACACTTCAGAAGACTATTATAAAGATGTTATTTCTACACGAGCTTTTGAAGATCGTTTAGATACTATTGCTAATGTGCGTAAGACCAATGTCACTGTATGTAGTGGTGGTATAATTGGTATGGGCGAAGCCTTAGAAGACAGAGCCGGAATGCTAGTTGCTTTGGCCACGCTAGACCCACAACCCGAATCTACACCTATCAATGCGCTTGTCGCAGTTCCAGGTACGCCTTTGGAGGAGATAGAACCCGTTTCTATCTGGGAGATGATTAGAATGGTGGCTACCACAAGAATTGTGATGCCTCAAACGCAAGTGCGTTTGTCTGCAGGTCGTACCGACATGTCTCGCGAAGGACAAGCGATGTGCTTCTTTGCTGGTGCTAATTCTATTTTTGCCGGAGACAAACTTCTCACTACACCCAATCCTGATGTAAATGAGGACATGAAGATGTTTGAACTCTTAGGATTGACCCCTATGAAGCCTTTCGTCAAAAAGGCTCAGCCCAAAACAGTAGAAGCCAAAGATTCCAATTTGCAGCCTTTAGGTGAAAAGCCCAAATGGACTCGTCCTGGCCACACTATAGAACGTAACGAAGAAGCGCGGTTGACGCGATCTAAATAAAAATAAAGTGGGGGCTTGACCCCATTGTCAATGCCAAACAACTGATGCCCGTAGGTTTCTAAATGGCGCATGTTCAGGACTAATACTCATTTATTAAAAGTATGCAGTTAAATCCTATAGAAAGAGTAGATCAAATCTCAGGTAAGGAGTTTCGCGAGCTGTACGTCAAGCCGCAAAAACCTGTTGTGATTAGACACTTGATAGAGGATTGGCCTGCATATGCCAAATGGTCTTTAGAATATATAAAACAGATTGCTGGTGATAAAGAAGTGCCTTTATATGACGATCGACCCGTGGCGCATGATGAAGGGTTTAATCAGGCACATGCCACGATGCAAATGGCAGATTATATTGACTTGCTCAAAAGAGAACCTACACAATATCGCATCTTTTTATACAATTTGATGAAGGAGGTGCCACAGCTCAAATCTGATTTTAAATTTCCTTCGATAGGACTGCGATTGCTCAAACAGATCCCTATGTTATTTTTTGGAGGGACCAACAGTAAGGTGTTTATGCATCATGATATCGATTGGGCCAATATTCTTCATTTTCACTTTGAAGGCAGAAAGCAATGCATTTTATTTGCGCCAAGCCAGACCAAACATTTATATAAGGTACCACACTCTTTGATCACGCGAGAAGATATTGACTTTGATGCGCCAGACTTTAAGCGATTTCCCGCTTTAAAAGAGGCTCAGGGGCACATTTGTCATCTTGAACACGGGGAGACGCTCTATATGCCTGAAGGATATTGGCATTATATGAAATATGAAACACCAGGCTTTAGTATGAGTTTACGGGCGCTTCCGCGAAATCCAAAACATTTGCGTTATGCGCTGTACAATGTCTTTGTAATGCGGCATTATGACAACTTTATGCGACGCCGTAAGGGTCAGGCTTGGATAGACGAAAAAAATGAGCGTGCCATCCTCGAGACTCATAAGGCCTTAGGGCTTGCCTGATTTGTCATTAAAGGCTATTTTCCTTACCTCACCTCCAGACCGTCACTTTAACAATGGAGCTTACAAGTTTGGGTATGGTTGAGGGTAGTGATAGTACTTTTTTTTACCAAACCAGCGGGGCTCTTTACAAAAGCTAGATCCAAGATGTAATCGCAACTAAAGTAGGATTTCTGAAAGTTGTAGAGTATGCCTTATACTAAGCTGCCATATTATAACAAAGTTGTAGGCCTCACCTACCGCTATTGATTTTGACCAACCTCTAAAACTTATGAGAAGTAGCTCAAAATTAGTTAGTTGACTGGCCTAATGGGATACTTATCCCTAAAGCGAAGCCGCCCGCTACTTGTTCGACCGAGGGTTGGATGTAATAACTTAAACCTAAGTCTACATTGTTAGATTTTCCTAATTCCAGACCAAAAGCGATAGGAATATGAAGAATCATTCCACTTTTTGTTATATCAGAAAAAGCGGTCATGGTTTCGAATGTTCCAATAGAGGTTCCTAGACCTATTTCAAAGTACGGCGCCACATAGGGGATAGGAGCTCGTACTCTTGCTTTTCCACCTAAAATAAAAGCCTTAGATGTTGCCGTTTCATCGGTGGGATTATTATTTAGATCTGTGCCATCAGAGCTAGTGGTAAAATATCCTAGATATGGTCTCAATTCAAACCATGACGTAGCTTGTAATACAAATTCGCCTTGCACATAAAAACCTGAATCGGCAATGTCGTCTGTACTTTCATAGGGGATAGTAATGGCATAACCTATTAAGGCATTGATCGATTTGTCTTTAATAAATTGCCCCTGTACCACCGCAGTATTTGCAATTAGAATAAGAAGGAAAATAGTTTTTTTTACTGTTGTCATTGAGGGTGTTGATTTGGGATTGATTTTGGGGTAGTAAAAAGTGTCATTTTGAAAGGTCACAGGAACATTTTTTTCTAGATTTCTCGCAATAAACAAAATCGCCACAGACTGTCCAAATTTCTAGTCAAAATAGGGATGACACCCGATTATTTTTCTCTCTCATGTTTAATCAATAGCCTCTTCTCGGGCTGGTTCACCCGCTACTTTAAAGAACAAAATAGATATGCACACTAAGCAGGTCGATACCAGTACTAGAATGAGATAAGAAGAATCGTCAATTGTCAAGACTTAGCCGTTGATTTCTCATACCAATTCATTGATTTGTACTACTTTTATCGGGTATAACCCATACTTTTAAGCTATGATTGTTCCCTTGGCTCAAGGCCAAATAAAAACCTTATACGGTACATTTACAGAGCACTTGTTCTATGATGGTATCAAAGAAAGTCACGCCTTGGTAATGGGTGAGATTACTGATCAAAAAGAAGTGCTGTGTCGGGTACATTCGTCTTGTATTTTTGCGCATCATTTTAATAGTATTGAATGCGATTGTAGAGAGCAAATGGCTATTTCGCAACAGCTTATACAAAGGGCAGGTAGAGGTATTATCATATGGTTGGATCAAGAAGCCAAAGGAAATGGGCATTACGCACTATTGCAAACCTTACCTTTAAAAAAAGAAGGAATGCCTCAGGCAGCTGCTTATCAACATGTGGGTTTTCGCAAAGACAATAGGGATTTTTCTGCGGCAGCAAAAATTCTCAAACACCTCAAAGTGGCTTCGATAACAATGATTACCTCTAACAGTACTAAAACTAAAACGCTTACCGAGCATGGCATTAAGGTTAGCGGTATACAACCTACCATACTCGACCATTAAATAACTTGCAATCTCAGTTGTGGTTTTGTCATTAATGAGCGTATAGGCCACTTAGAGAACCAGTTGCTCAACAATGATTTATCAGAGTATATTATCCGATTATGAGATATGATCATATCGAGGCTTTTTCGCACCCAAATGTCGAGATAGGAGCCCTAGAATTTTTTAAAAGTGGACTTTATGAGGATAAGGTGTTGTCGCTATTAGAACAGCAGAGGAACTATGTAATAGGCCAGAGCAAATAATAAAATCACGCTTATCAAATTTAAAAGAATTCCGATTCGAGCCATTTGTTCTACCCTGACGTGCCCGCTCGCAAATACGATTGCATTAGGGGGTGTGGCCATAGGTAGCATAAAAGCGCAGCTAGAAGCGAGGGTTACAGGAATGACCATTTGTAAGATAGGGACATCCATACCAATAGCGATACCAACCACTAAGGGCACCAAAATGGTAACCAGGGCAACATTGCTCATAAGCTCGGTCATAAAAAGCATTAAGAAAATAAGAACTGCAGTTACAACCCACATACTCCAATCTTCCTGAGCAGAAATATAGTTTCCAATCATATCGATAAAACCAGATTGAGACAGCCCAGAGGCCAACGCCAGTCCTCCACCAAAAAGGATCAAAATACCCCAGGGCAAACGAGTGGTGTCGCTCCAAGCCAAAGGGAATTTACCCTGGCGCAGATCTAGAGGTACAGTAAACATGGCAAGGGCAGCAATAACACTAATAGTAGTGTCTGTAATTTGAATGTTTGTAAGTAGTTGGTTTAACGAGCTTCTCGACATCCATGCTAAGGCCGTACTTAGAAAAATTATGAGTACTACCTTTTCGCTTTTGCTTATAGGTCCAAGCGCATCAAGCTCTTTTTGGATTATGGCTCCTGACCCTCCAATACGCCCTAAGTGGCTTGGATAAAAAATTCTAGTTATACACAAATAGGTTATAGCCATCATTAGTATGGCAAAAGGCACTCCCATTTTCATCCATTGAAAGAATCCTATTTCAATTTGATAGTTTTTCTCAAGAAAGGCAAGCATGACCGAATTGGGTGGCGTTCCAATAAGCGTAGACATACCCCCTATGTTGGCAGAAAACGCAATGCCTAGCATAATCGATAATGAGAAATTGCGATCTTTTTTTGTAAAACCGTCGGCATCGTCAATCAGGAGTTGAATTACGGTAACAGCAATTGGGAGCATCACCACAGTACTTGCCGTATTTGATATCCACATACTCATCAAAGCAGTAGCAATCATAAAGCCCAAGATGATCCCATTGGCCTTAGTTCCTGTTATTTTTAAAATAGACAACGCAATGCGCTTGTGCAGTTGTACTTTTTCTAATGCAAGTGCAATAACAAAGCCACCAAAGAACAAAAAAACGATAGGATGAGCATAATTGCTAGCCACTGCGTCTAACTCTCCAATTCCCAAGAGTGGAAATATCACAAGTGGGATCAGGGCTGTAACAGAAATGGAAACCGCTTCTGTTATCCACCATACGATCATCCATACCGCAACAGCTATGACAGGATCGATACGATCATTGATTAATTGGAAAGGAAGAATTAATATTAGGACACAAAGCAGAGGACCAAACAAAAATCCGATTTTCCGGGCGAGTGTAAATGTGTGCATATGGCTAAAGCTACAAAAAGATCAGAGTACAACAACAGAAATTTTCACCGTTCAAATAATACCTCAGTTAAACTTTTTGGACCTCCTGTAGGTAAAGGGCAAGTTTTATTTTCCAGTAAGGCATTTGCTCCTCAAAATGGAGATAGTATGATTTCAATTTGTCAGGATCATCAAGTTGGGCTTTGGCCTCGAGCACTTGTTTGATTTCTGAGGTGTGGATCATTGGGTCAAAATCTATATCCATTCCATCTTGATGGAGTTTGATCAAATGTTTGTAGATAGAACCTATAGTTAATTGACGTGTTTCTGCAATTTCTTCTAGAGAATATCCTTTTTCAATGAGTTGTTTGGTCAAGTGTATGGTATTTTTTTTACTCTTCCTTACAGTTTTTGACTTAGTAGATAACTCCTCAGTTGGTTTGCCTACATAGCTCTTAATAAGCCGAATAAAATCTGGGGCATATCGTTCTAATTTGGCCTGACCTACTCCTGATACCAGCATAAATTCATCTGGAGTTAGGGGTTGTTTGTTTGCCATATCCTTTAAAGAGGCATCGCTAAAAATAATATATGCAGGTACATTTTGATCTCGGGCGAGATCGGCACGCAGCAGGCGTAATTGCTCGTAAAGTTCTGGATCTGCTTTTTTGGGAACCTTTTTTTCTGGTACTGCCATCTTGGTCTTCACAACCTTAGCCAATTTGACTTTGGCACCCTTATACAAAACCTCTTGAGTTAAAGGTGTAAGAGCAATACGTCCATTCTTGGAAGGTCTTTGTGCTTGAGACTCACTTGAATTTGCAAGTGATACGGCTTGAAAACGCAATTCTAAATAGCCTTGGTTTATGAGTTGAATGATGTAGTGTTGCAAGTCATTCCAAGAAATATCACTGGCGGCACCATAGGTTTTAATATGTTGGTATCCTTTGTCATATACATTCGCATTCTTAGCACCTCTCAAGACATCGATCAAGGTACCCAAAGGCGCTTGTTCCTGTAATCTGGCAACAGCAGAAAGTACTTTCTGGGCGATCAATGTCCCGTCAAAATAGGTAGGAGGATTCAAGCAAATATCACAGTGCCCGCAGTCCTTCTGAATAAATTCCCCAAAATAGTTAAGCAATATCTTCCTTCTACAACTCAGAGCTTCAGCATACTGCTGCATGCGCTCTAATTTGGCAATTTGATAGTTTTCATTGGTAGCTCCTTGTATAAACTGTCGCAATTGGATACTATCTGCATAGCTGTAGAAAAGCAATGTTGTCGCTGCCAAACCATCACGACCTGCTCTACCTATTTCCTGATAATAGCCTTCGACATTTTTTGGCATATTGTAATGAATTACCCAACGTACATTACTTTTGTCTATACCCATACCAAAGGCAATAGTAGCCACAATTATCGGTGTTTGATCATTGACAAAAGCCTCTTGAGCATCGGCTCTAGCCTGAGCCGACATGCCCGCGTGATATGCCTGTGCACGATGTCCTGCACTATTTAATTGGGAGGCGAGTCTTTCGGTGCTTTTTCGGCTCAAACAGTAAACGATGCCACTTTGAAAAGGATGGGAATCCAGAAATTTTAAAATTTGTTGAAGACGCTTTTGACCAGGTCTTACCTCCAGAAATAGATTAGGGCGATCAAAAGACGATATAAAACGTTTGGCCCCTGAGATACTGAGTTGGGCTGCAATGTCATCTTGGGTCGGTTTGTCTGCGGTGGCTGTAAGGGCGATAAGCGGTACCTCAGGAAATAGAGCTTTTAAACGGCCTAATTGAGTATAAGCTGGTCGAAAATCATGTCCCCAAGATGAAATACAATGGGCTTCATCAACCGCGATAAGGCTCAAAGTGATTTTAGACAGTGTGGGAGCTAATAATGCCAAACTCTCTGGAGCTACATACACTAAATCTAAACTGCCATTCTTTAGGGCGTCAAGGACTTCTTCTATCTCTTCTTTGGCTTGGGTACTATTGTAAAATGCCGCCTTGATACCATTAGCTCTCAAAGCGTCTACCTGATCTTTCATCAAGGCAATCAAGGGAGAGATAACCAAAGCGGTACCTTCTAAAGCCAGAGCAGGTAATTGAAAACACATTGATTTTCCACCTCCAGTAGGCATAATGACCAGACTGTCTTTCCCATTTAAAACATGAGTGATGATTTCGAGTTGGTTTTCGCGAAAGCGCTCATATCCAAAATATTTTTTGAGTAATTGTAAAAGCGAGTCAGATTGGGTCATATGGCAAAGGTATCGATCAAGACGGCATTATCACAATTCAAAAGCACTATCGATAGCTAGTTTTTTTGGCGAGTCTCAAAAGAGATGTATGGATAAATTTTAAACGCCATATTCGCTATTTGTTTCCTAAAAGAAGTAGCTCGTTAACAACTACTTCAGTAATATACCTGGTTTGGCCCGCCTTGTCTTCATAGCTTCTCGAGGTTAGTTTACCTTCGACAGCAATTTCCTTACCTTTAGTTACATATTGCTCTACAATATCAGCAGTTTTATTCCAAGCAATGAGATTATGCCACTGGGTATCGGTTACTTTCTCTCCTTGTGCATTTTTGTAATTCTCATTAGTGGCGATAGCGAATTTGGCTATTTTTTTACCGCTTTCTAAGGTGACGATTTCGGGGTCATTGCCCAAATTGCCGATTAGTTGTACTTTGTTTCTCAAGGTTGCCATAGTATAAATGTTTTTGCGGCTTGGAGTATTCTCTAGCCTATTGTGATGTGTCGTTCTAGGATTTTCCTAAAACCAATTAAGAATCAACGACTTGTACACCGCTGAATACTTCAAACATAGCGGTATGGCGCTATCTAAAGTGACGGTCTACGTTTGATTTTCGAATATTGTTGCTAAAGTCTACTCTTACAAGAAATGCCTCATGCATAAATTTGCAAACTATGGTTTTTCAATGTATTGATACAGATCTGAAATACTATCTTGAATCTCGGTTAGACCAAAGAGAAATGTCATGCGCAAAACATTTAACTCACTTTTGTCTGAACCTCTATTGATGTTCTCTTTGGTTTTGTCAATGAGTTTAGAAAATTGATCGATGTCTTCTTGAGGTACAGCTTTATTTTTGGAAAATTTATCAATGATCTTATGAGAGGCTTCAAATACTTTTTCTGAATCTTTCTCTATGCCCGATTCACCGTCACTTACACCGTCATTTGACTTGTTTGCCACTCGGTGTATAATCAATATAGAATTATACAATTTTTCTGTTGCATTTATAAGTTGATGAAAGCTGTCTTTGTCATTAAAAGTTATTGTATTAGCAGAATTTTTGGCCTTATTCAAGTTGAAATGAAACTTCTCTGATACCCGTGAATATTTTTTGTTGTCCTTAGAACGTGTATTTTGATAGGCTGTTTGATACCTATCTCGAGTATTGGCTAGGGCCTTTCTTATATATCTCTTGCTGCGCTTTTCGGCAGCTTCAGGCAATACAATAAAAGCAACAAGAATTCCTACTGCCGCTCCAATGGCGATAGCAATTAAACGGTCTATTGATAGCTCGAGGGCATCACTTTCTGAACCAAGGGCAAGCGCTACGGCGGCAACAACACCATAGCGCCATTCGGGTTTAAAACTAGCAATGCCATTAATCACAAACATAGATAGCAACAGTGAAAGTATAACCCCTAATTCCCAGGGCAATAGCACTACAAAAACAATCCCTATGAAGATCCCTACTAAGGTCGAGAGCATTCTTCCTTTGGCTTGACTAAATGTATTTCCAATACTCGGCTCTATGACCAAAACTGCCGATAGTATTCCCAAGAAGCGCTCTGGGGTATCTAAAGTCTTCATTATATAATAACACAGTGCAGCAGCAATTGCAGATTGTAAGGCCAATCGTAAAGCATCTCGTTTTTGATCTTTGGATATGTTTTTTAGAAATTGTAATGGCTTCATAAATGTCAACTAGTGTCTAGCGGAATGTTATTTTTTATTTGTTGTAACTGATTGTATCAGGTATGTGATCATTTGTTATAATTTTTAGAAGATGCATCTAAAAAAACATTTAAAGATGACTTTTTTACTTGCAAAAGCTCTTATTAAATTTATTGGGATTGTTATAAGATTTGACTTTCGATATAGATATTTTCAAAAAAAAGAATAGTGATGTCATATAGCCATGAATTATTTCAGACTAATCTATACCGATGACACCGCAACAACTTAAAGACTTGCTTCAAACAACGCACAAAGAGGCCTATATCTGGGCCAAACAGTGTTGTTATTTTAATAAAGAAGACGCGCAAGATGTGTTGCAGCTTACCTATCTCAAAATTATGGAAGGAAAGGCGAGGTATGATGGTCGGGCCGCTTTTAAGACATGGTTATTTTCTGTAATTCGATTTACTGCCATTGATCATTACAAAAGAAGAAGAAAGTATGAACCCTTAGAATTGGTCACTATCAATACTTATCAACCCACAGAGCAAGAGGATGCTGAACGATTTAAGCAACTGCTGGCTAAATTACCAGATAGGCAAAGAGAAGTATTGATATTAGCCTTCTATCACGATATGACCCTAGCGGCTATAGCCGAAACACTAGACCTTCATATAGGCACGATACGCACTCACTATGAGCGCGGTAAGGCGACTCTGAAAACGTATTTAATAACTACAAATAATGAAAAAAGAAGACAACAATACAGCGATTAAGGCCATGTTTAATGTGTTGAGGCGGCAAGATGATATTGAGCAAATACCTTCTTTTGAAGCATTTGTTACTGCACAAGACCCTAAGCTTGTTTCGGTATTGGCCAGGCGTAGATGGTACAAATTGAGTATGGCAGCTGCAGCGGTAATAGGTGTGGCCTGGTTGAGTTATTATATGAGTGTCCCTAAAGCAGGAATAGTCGCTCCAGAAGAAATAGTAATTCTCATCGAACTGCCAGATAATACTAACGATACATTTGAAGCTTCGGCCTCATCCGTCTTTGAGTGGGAAGCCAGCAGTGATTTTTTAATAAGCGATATGAAATAATAAATTCCAAAACTATGAAAACAGTACTTTTTACAATATTATCCCTGCTTTTTGGGCTGGTTTTAAAAGCGCAAGAGTCCTATCAACAACAGCTATTTCCTACCGATCAGGTATTGTCAAATCGAGCAGAAATTGGACTAGACGATGCTCAATACGAAGCGGTAAAAAATATATATGGCGATCATATTAAACCGTTTACTAGCTTAAAATCTAATTTGGAAAAGGCGCAACTAGCACTCAAAAAAGAATTGGAACAGTCTTCAGTAGACGAAGACAAGGCCAGTGGGCTAATGAAGCAAATTACTCAGATCGAGAGTGAACTCAAACAATTGAGATTGCGAATGCTTGTCAAGGTAAAGAATCAATTAACACCAGAGCAACAGGAACGTTTAAAGGATATAGCCGAAACTAAGGAAGATGCCAATGCCCAGTTTGCGACTTCATTATCTAAACAGCCACGTATTTCTATTAAGGGAACGGGTTCAAAATCAGGACCGAAGCCTATGTTTGTGTTTTTTGATAGCAAGGGAAACCGTATCTTAGATCGCAAGATTTCTGTCGATAATTTAAACCCCAATCAAATCGAATCAGTTACCGTACTAAAGGGAAAATCTGCTCAAAAATTATATGGTAAAGAAGGTAAAAATGGGATTATTGAGATCACCCTAAAAGCAAATTAAGCATATTGTCAACGTTCAAATATAGTATAGCCCTTTTCTTCTTGTCACTTGTGTCAAATTGCTTTGCCCAGGGAGTCTCGGGTTATGTTTTTGACAATGCTACAAAGAGTCCTCTTTCTGGAGCATCAGTATATTTTGAAGGTTCTACTCTTGGAGCAATCACTAACGATGAAGGTTATTTTAATATAGTGACCACAAAAGCTATGAATAGCAATTTGATCATTAGTTATTTGGGGTATCAGGATAAAATTATATCACAACCTAAATCACCCTTAAAGGTTTTGCTTCTACCAGCTTTGGAGTCTTTAAACGAAGTAGTTATCAGATCGGGTAGCATGTTTACTCGAGAGGAGATGCTTGCGGTATTTAGAAACCAGTTTCTTGGTACAACCCGAGCTGGAAGAGCCTGTGAGATCCAAAATGAAGAGGACATCTATCTCTCCTACGATCCAAGGGCTCATCGTCTTACCGCTGAAACAGATCAGCCCATCATCGTATTAAATCCCTATTTGGGTTATGAGATAAGGTTTAATCTCTATGACTTTAGAATAGATTATGTAAAAAATAGCTTGTCCTCAGGTAGCATAGTGCAAACGTACTATGCCGGCACATCATTTTATAAAGATCTGGATCCTGATAGACGGCTTTATCTCAATAGGCGGTATCGGTCTTATAAGGGTTCGATGCTAGAGTTGATGCGCGTTATTGCTACTAATGATTGGGCCGCCAAACCCTATCAGGTTTATTCGGGTAGATATCAAGTAGATCCCAATGCGGTTTTTAAAATAAAGGATACCATGGGAATGAAATGGGTGCAACAAACCGAGAAAGTCAGCATATACTACAACAGAAAACAGCAATCGGTCATGCAGCCCAAACAACCATTTACTATTGATGGATATGGGTCATTTTATCCACCCACTGCTATCGCATTTGGAGGTGTGCTTGGGAATCAACGATTGGGAGATGCCCTACCCTTAGATTATGGGTTGGAGATAATTAATAATGATTAGTAATTGGGCAGCTCTAGACCATCACTGTGATGGCTTAGAATATACTGCACATTATAAAACGACAGTTATTGTACCTTTGTATCAAAACCGAGACCCATGGCCAAACCAGGTACGCCCAAGAACACGAAAAATAAGGCAAAGCACGCTAAGCTTATGGATCGTAAGAAAAAGAAAGAACGCGAAAAAAAAGCAGCTCATACTCAAAAAATGAAGGCTCTCAAAGCCAAAATTGCTGCTAGCGATAACACAGAAGTAAAAGAATAAGGAAATTGAAAACGATAATCTAAAGCTGTCAGGCAACTATTCTTAACTTGTTGTCGTCTTTATCCATAAACCAGATACCGATGCCAACAGTTACTTCCTTACGATGCTCCTCTATTTTTATCATCACGCTCATAGGTTTACTATGTACTTCACTGGGTATACAAGCTCAAGATTTTACTGCTAGAGTCATTGATCAAAAGACAGCTACGCCCATTCCTTTTGCAACGATTAGGTTAGGACAACACAGTGGAGTTGTCACCAATGAGGAAGGCTATTTTACCCTTTCTAATGAGACTATTGGTCGTCTGTCTGACTCTATACGCATATCATCTATGGGTTATGAAGGAAAACAGCTATGGCTCCCCTCTCAAAAGGATACCCTTATCGCTTTAACACCCGCGACCTTAGCCTTAAAACCCGTTTTTTTAACCAACAACCCCTTATCACCCGAAGAAATTATTGAGAAGGTAAAAGAACAACTCACGGTCAACTATGCAGATAACGGCTACACCCAAAAGAATATATTTTTTAGACAGTCTGATCTCAATTCGATGTCTAAGACAGCAATAAATTTTAAAAAGTCTACTATAGAAGAGCTCGACAAAACGCTTATAGATAGTATAGCAGGGCTTATACCAAAGAAGACGGAGTACTATCGAGAGACGGTGGGGACATTCTACGGCAATTACAGACAGCAAAAACTACAAGTGACAAAAGCCGCCGAACTTTACGACAAAACCAAGGATATCTCTGTGGATGGTCTCTCTGAAAAATTGGAGCGGATTTTTAAAGAAAATGTAAAACCCAATTCTTATCTAAAAATCAAATCAGGTATTTTTGGAACTAAGGTGCAACTCGATTCGGCAATGGCAGCGCAAGAGGAGTCAAAAGATGAAGTGATCAAAGTACAGCGCACCACCTCAGAAGATTTTAGTAATCAGATAAAAGATCGAATATCAGAATTATATGCTCAATTATTTTTTACTGAAGATTCAGAGATTGATGTACTACGAAAATCGAATCGTTACAGATTTACGCTGGACGCCTACACCATCATCGAGGATACCCCGGTATATGTGGTTCGATTTTCGCCTAAAGGCAAAAAAGATTTTAAAGGTGTGATGTATATCAATACCGAAGATTATGCGGTAATGCGTTTGGAGTTTGAAAATGTAAGACGATTGAGCTCTTTTGGATTGTTTGGTATTTCATATGCACATACGATCTACAGAGGGAAGTCTATCTTTTCAAAAGATGCCAATGGCCGTTATAGCCCACGATATTTGGAGCTGGAAGACGGCAATACTTTTGGGATAGATCGACCGTTAAAAGTCATAGAAAAAAATAAATTTGTCAAAGGCCGTAGAAAGCAAAATGAACTCTCACTAGGGATAGATTTTCAAGGTGGGCAGCTCAATAAATATGAAATGGTCGTTTTTGATACTCAGACCATAGACGAGACAACCTTTAATCAAGTTAAAGAGAATCAAAAAGTAGCACCAGCTTATTTGACAAAATATGATCCTACATTTTGGGATGGATATACGATTATGGAGCCCAATAGTGCCATTCAGTCTTTTGAGGTGCAACAATAATACTTGGCCTAAATCATATTGGGTCCTAAAGAGATGGGCGCCATACCCTAATCTAAAGCAACACTAGCTAGGTTGTAATAGGAGATATAATTTATTGTGAGATAATGACAAATTCTGATCTTCGGTTGAGTTGATGTTCTTCTTCACTACATTCTTGCCCACAATCTACGGCGGGATCATTTTCTCCTCGTCCTACTCCTGTAATACGGGAAGCTTCTATACCTTGAGAGATGATATAGTCGCGCATCGATTGGGCTCGTTTATCAGATAAGATGAGATTGTAATCGTTATCTCCTCTATTGTCTGTATGACTTTGAGCAGAGATAACCATAGATGGATATCGCTTCATTACTTTAACTAGTCTGTCGAGTTCTTCTGCGGCCAAAGGGGTAATATCCCATTTGTCAAAGTCAAAGTATATAGGGTTGAGAAGAACACGATCTTTGGTGATCTCAACCTCAAGAGCAGTTTCTAAGGCCAAATTTTCGACAACCTTATCTTGGGCCACGGCTACCGCCTGAGTTATATCTTCATAGCCTTGGGCCATGACCTGTACGGTATAGTTTTGATTACAAGGAGAATTAAAGACATAACCACCAAAGGCATCTGTTTTTACGATCTTCTTTTGTTGATCCTTGTCATTTGTAATAATCAGATCGGCATTGGCTAGTGGGGCTCGTGTTTTATCTCTTACGACAAACGAAATATCGGCGGTACAGGGCGGGATCGCTTCAAAGCGATAAATATCATCGTCACTTCTGCGTTTTCTGTTTGAGGCGAGGTAACCCGAAATTCCATCCGGATCAAAGCGCAGTGAAAAGTCATCGGCACCCGTATTGATAGGGGCACCAAGATTATATACAATCTCGCCGTCGTAACCAAAAATATCAAAGCCACCCAGACCCACATGACCATCACTGGTAAAATACAATTGCCCGTCTTTATTTACAAAAGGGAAAGTTTCTTTACCTGCCGTATTGATGGGTGCTCCAAGGTTTTCTGGTGTGCCTAAACTACCGTCTTTGGCAATGGCAACGCGCCAGATATCTGCTTGGCCTAATCCTCCAGGTCGGTCAGAAGAAAAATACAGATAGTCTCCATCGGGACTCAATATGGGATGTCCTGAAGAAAATTGATCATCGTTTATTGCTAAGGGTTCCGCTTTCGCGAAAGCGTTATTTGTCCTATTGGCAGCATACAATTGCAGCTGATTGACCCCCGTACTATCTTTGACGTATTTGCCGTTGGTATAATTGTTACGATCAAAATAGATGCGGTCTCCCGCTGCATTGATGGTTAAAATGCCTTCATGATACTTGGTATTAATGTTTTCTGAGATCGGTTTTGATGTACCTATAGATCCATCGGGTCCAAAGGTGGCTGTATAAATATCTAAAAATGATTGATCAGTCCAACCGTGGTTTTTTTTCATGGGCGCTTTCGCGGAAGCGTAATAAAGCGTGTCTGCATAACGCACAGCACCAAAATCGGAAGCTCTAGAATTAAACCGGCTCCGGCTAACGGTATACTGTGGTTTTTGAGCCCGAATGCTTTTAAGTGTTTCCAGATCTGCCTTATACGACAGGGCTTTGGGGTCTTCTGGACGCAGGGCCACAAAACGAAGCATCTGAGAGGTGTATTGGTCGTATTTGCCATTGGCTTTGAGCATTTGAGCCCAAGCGTAGATGTGTCGAGGGTCAGCGTTTTTTCCTTTAGCCAAACGGCGGTAATAGCGCTCGGCATCTCTATAATTGGCTGTTTTTTCATAGGCAATAGCCAATCGCTCATAAATACGAGGTGTTGCCTTACCCTCTTTGATTTGTTGCTGGTAGTCCTCTATGGCGTAGGCGTATTCGAGCCTATCAAAATGCTGGTCTGCAGTAATTTTATTAAAATTTTGAGCACTTAGAGACATGAAAAGTACACAGCACAATAAGCTAAGGAGTTGTTTCATGATCAAAAGAATCTAGGAGAGCGCAGTGCTTTGGGTTGTGGAAAAATATCAAAAATAATAAAGGCCTCATAAGATGTAGGCGCAACTGTGTTTATTTCTGAAACGACGCTGTCATAGGCAAAACCTACCTGCATCCATGGGGTGACCTCTACATTGACCAAGCCCGAAAACGAATCGTCCAGACGATAAGAAGCACCAATTTCAAAACGGTCGTAAAACTTCGCATTGAGATTTAGGTCGTAGGATAACGGAGCCTGAAAAGCTGTTTTGACAAAGAAAGATGGTTTTAGTTTAAGGTTGTTATTCACATCAATGACATATCCTCCGGCAACAAAAAAATGGCTGGTTTCATTACCATAGGCAACCCCATTCACATCGAGATGTTCGCCTTTAAGAATGTTGGGAATGGATAAGGACAAATAATAGGTGTCGGTATAATAAAAAACCCCTGTGCCAAAATTGATAAAAGTCTCTGAGCTGTTACTCGAGAAAGCGATATCGTTTTGAGTTATTAGTGCTAAATCTATCAAACCTACTTGATGCAAGGTAGCCCCAGCTTTAAGACCAAAAGCCAACCGATGCCCCTCTGCTATCGATATTGTATACGAATAGTCTGCATAAATATTTGTTTCTTCAACAGGTCCAATTTCATCTACTATGGCCGAGACGCCTATACCCGTTTTTTCGCCCCAAGGGGTGTGAAAAAATAAGCTTGAGGTCTTAGGCGCTCCGTCAAATCCAGTCCATTGGTTGCGGTGTAACAGACCAATATTCATGGTCTGCTTTGATCCGGCATAAGCTGGATTTATTACCGAGAGATTATACATATACTGCGAGTATTGAGGGTCTTGTTGCGCTCGCAATATCATGGCAGGATTCGCCAAAAAGGGAAGTCCTCCACACAATAGGCAAGTTAGTAGTAGTTTTTTTATCACCCTCAAGTTATTTATGTCTAAGTTATTGATTAATATCTAATAAAACGTAAACGGGAAAATGGTCGCTATATCCACCCAAATATCGCTTACCTGCATAGGTTCTGAAGGGATTGCCTTTAAATTTGCCACGATATTCGGTAAGCGCTTTATCGTTATATATTTTAGACGACCTATATCGCAAAGGGTTGCGGTAAAGGCGCATAAAGTTTGTAGAAAGTATGATCTGATCAAAGAGATACCATTCAAAGCGATGGTTGAGACTACCCTCATAACGGGTTGCTAAAAACACCATAGGGTTATAAAAATCGTGCTGTACCAAATAATTTTTTACAGATTCACTATTGGGGCCATCATTAAAATCGCCCATAATTATAATACGTGCTTCTTGGTCCGATTCATGAATCTCGCTAATGATTTGTCTGCACCTTTTGGCAACGGCAATTCGCTTATGCGCTGTCTCCTCAGCGCCCTCTCTCCTGGATGGCCAATGATTGACTAGCACATGTACCGTATGCCCCATCAATTTTCCAGTGATGTATAAAATATCACGGGTATAATCGCGAATCCCAGGCTCATTTTCGATATAAACTGCAATAGTTTCAGATCGGGTTAGCTCAAATTGATCTATGCGGTACAAGATTCCTACGTCAATACCCCTTTCGTCTGGAGAGTCATAGTGAACCACATCATATCCATATTTATGTAGTTTTTTGGTAGCGGCTAGTGCTTTGATGACCGTTTTGTTTTCGACCTCGGCAACTCCTAATAAACTGGGTGGGCCACCTACCGTATCCTTGCCAATTTTAGAGATGACCTTAGCGAGTTTTCGCAGTTTTTTTTGGTAGCGTTTTTTGTCCCAGTTCTTTTTTCCCTCAGGTGTAAAGTCGTCATCTAGCGTCTTAGGATCATCGGTAGTATCAAACAGATTTTCCAGATTGTAAAAGGCCACACTTGCAATCTTTGAATTTGACGAAGTACTAGTTGCACCAGTCTTGCTAGAATAGAACTTTTCTTTAGCGTTATCACTTTGATTCATCCTACTAATTTACACAAAAGGGTAAGACTTGATTTGCTACCTTTGCAACTATGTTAGAAAAAGAGAAGATAGACTATGAAAAGTGCGTTCTTGTTGGGTTGACTACGCGTCACCAAAGCGAGGATAAGATGAATGAGTATCTGGATGAGCTTGAGTTTTTGGCGTATACCGCAGGAGGAGAAGTTATCAAGCGATTTACACAAAAACTGGATATGCCCAACCCTAAGACATTTTTGGGTTCAGGTAAGCTAGAGGATGTGCGTGCATTTGTAGAACAGCACGAGATAGGTACCGTTATTTTTGATGATGAGTTGACTCCCGGTCAACAACGCAATATAGAAGCCTTTTTGGGTGCCAAAATTGTTGATAGAACCTACCTCATACTCGATATTTTTGCCCAGCGCGCCAAAACGAGTTATGCAACCACTCAAGTCGAACTCGCTCAATATCAATATTTATTGCCTCGACTTACAGGTTTATGGACGCATTTGGAGCGTCAACGTGGAGGTATTGGAATGCGCGGGCCTGGAGAGACCGAGATCGAGACCGATAGACGTATTGTTAGAGATCGCATTACCTTGCTCAAAAAGAAAATGGCCACTATAGACAAACAAATGTCTGTACAGCGCGGTAATCGTGGTGCATTG
>CAZJWI010000192.1:0-8554 GCA_964549485.1 uncultured Flavobacteriaceae bacterium | reverse complement strand
TCAAACTAATGATCCTTGGGCTGGCTTTCTATTTTGTAGTGATACATTGGCAGAAAACTCAAGCCCATCCTCAATACAATCAGCAATTGTTATTTGATACAATATTGTCATATCCAAATATAGCAATATTACTATCACTTACTATTATCAATTGGATGCTAGAGGGTATCAAGTGGAAGTTAGCGGTATCTAAGTTGTCAAAAATAAATCTGAGTGAAAGCATAAAACAAATCCTAACTGCGCATATTGGGGGTTTAATAACACCAGCCAAATTGGGAGATTTTACAACCAAGGCCCTATACTATCCTAAAGAAAATTATAAAAAAGTACTTTGGCTTAGCTTTTTGTGTAGTTGGTTTCAAATGCTAGCTACAGTAATGGCAGCCTTAGTAGGAGTAGGCTATATGATCTATCTTTACCTTCCTAGCTACCTCCCTGGCTATCTTTTACTTTTACTATTAGTGCTGTATTGTTGGAAGTATATCCCTCGCCTTATAAGAGGCAGCCAGCCAATAAATCATTCTAAGATCTACCGTACCTACCAACGAAGCTTTTCAATAAAGCCTAAATTTGGTTACGCTTTATGGGGATGGTCCTTATTGCGATATATTGTATTTGCACATCAATTCTATTTTTTAATGTTACTCTTTGAAGTAGGGCTCTCCTATCCGCATGCCTTAGCTCTTATAAGCTGTATTTACTTTCTCAGTTCGGTGGTGCCAGTGATCCAATTTTTTGACGTACTCCTAAAGAGTAGCCTTACTGTTATTGTATTTGGGTATTTTGATATAGATCAGAGCAGTGGTTTACTTATACCTTTTATTATGTGGCTATTTAATGTGGTACTCCCCATAATTCCTGGGGCCTATTTTCTGATGCGTTTTCAACCAAAACACAAATCTGCTATCAAATGGTCATAGCGCTCTTTGGGATACTAATTATTTATAGTCTTGTCATCCTTGGCCTGTGGTGGGGGTTTATACGCCTTGCGTGGTTTACACCTACACCTCTGGAGCCCGCAACCTCTTTTAGTATTATTATTCCCTTTAGAAACGAGGCAAGGTACCTACCACAACTTTTAACAGATCTGCTTGCACAGGATTATCCACAAAGCAAGGTTGAAATTTTTATGGTCAATGACGCCTCAACAGATGCATCGGTGACGATAATTGAACAATTCATAGCAGCACACCCCAAGATGCCACTTAACGTTTTGGACAGTTTGCGTCAATCGCAATCCCCAAAAAAAGATGCCATAACCACAGCCATCAACAAAGCTTCTCACCCCTGGATACTCACCACCGATGCAGATGTTAGATTGCCCAAAGGATGGTTACAAATCTTTGATGCCTTTATACAGTCTACTCCTTCAGATATGATAGCGGCTCCAGTCACAGTATCGGTGAGTAAGAGCAACACCTTGTTAGCCGCCTATGAGCAATTTGACACCCACAGCCTTCTGGCGGCTACCCTAGGCAGCTTTGGTCTTAAAGATCCAATTATGGCAAGTGGGGCCAATCTCGCCTATCGCAAGACAGCCTTTAAAGCGGTAGATGGTTTTAGGGGTAATGACCATATGGCAAGCGGAGATGATGTGTTTTTGCTTCATAAATTTGTAAACGACTCTTCCTTAGAAGTTCATTTTATTAAAAATAGCGCCGCTCTGGTAAGGACCTATCCCATAACCACCTGGGCATCTTTACTACAACAGCGCAAACGCTGGGCGTCAAAAAGTAGTGGGTATACAAGCGCTTTCGCGAAAGCGGTAGGCGGTACGGTCTTATTGGGAAACCTTGCCTTTAGTGTAGGAGTTATCTATTTACTGTTAACGCTTACTGGCTTTACCAAAGACAATGCTATAATCCTGATTATCGCTCTAGGAATCAAGGTGATTATTGACTGGCTCTTGATTTTGAAAGCCTTATATTTTACCAAAACCAACAAACGGCTTTTATGGTATATTCCTGTTGCTATATTACACCCGTTTCTGACAATTATTATCGGGATAATGGCCTTAACAAGCCCCTATACGTGGAAAGGTCGTCATTTTAGACAATAGTATTTTTGTTACCTTTAGCACTATAAACCTACTTTTATGAAACGCCTCCTCCTTAGTTTGTCTAGCCTATTGCTATGTCTTGCCAGCCTGCAAGCACAAGAAACCAAGAGTTATCAGGTAGATGGTCAAACCTACACCCTTCAAACCGAAGTACAAGGTAGCCTAACCCTACTCTGGAATGTCATAGATCGTGAATACCGCTATTTTGTAAAAAAAAATAATACGGTCACAGAGTTACACAACACTAAAACTCCCGAGGGGTATAAAGCCGAATACAAAGAACAATTACAAGCCCTAACTCCAGAGGTCGATCTCAAGACAGATCGACTTAACCTGACTCTGGGCAGTCTACGAAAATTTGTTAATGATTACAACGCAGCCGTAGATCCCAATTATCAAAACAATAGTTTTCTCGTTGATTTGGAATACCGTTTGGGTGCTTTTGGAGGAGTGATCAATAATGTGTTTACCTCCAATCCGACCAACGAATCTACCCCTCAATTTGGGATAGATTTTGAACTCTATGACCCTGTGGCTTTGCCTAGTCATGCTATTGTACTACAGTTTAAGCAAACGCTGTCTACAGATGAATTTGATTATCAATCGTCACAATTTTCTTTAAATTACCGTTTCAAATTTATCAAGTCTAAGACAATTGATGTCTTTGTAAATACCAAACTTGTTACGGTCACCTCGGCCCAACGCGACACCCCTTTGATCTTAGAAGGTGAAGATGGATCTACGGTTACCAAAAGTCAAGAGGGAACCAATTTGCAAGGCCCGCTTATCTTTGGTTTGGGAGCAGATATTAGATTGGGTAAGGGATTTATCACTCTTAATTATCACGATGCCTTTTCGTTTGTCATAGACGACAATGGCGAGTTTCCAGTAGATCTAAGTATCGGGTATAAATTTATACTTTAATCTACTTTTAATACAATGGGCAAGTTGTATTTTGAACTAACCGGTATGCCTTTTTTGATCGCTGGATGCAAACGAGGTAGGTCAAGTGCTGCCTGGTGAATGTGTTTTTTTAATTGGGGTAATTCTTTATTGAGCTGCTCATCTAATGCCATAGTGTCAATACAAACCTTCCCTTTTGCATCTACTACCAGAGCCACCCAAACCGTATCAGATATAGGTTGACTCACCACAAACGTAGCTGTTTCTAAAGATTTGTAAAAGGCTGTACTCATCTCCCTTTCAAAACAAGTCTTCATCGCAGCTTGACCCATCAAATCTTCGCAGGCCTTAAAACTAGGATAGGTATCAACCTCGTGAAGATTAAGCGCTTCCCATTCTTTAGAAAAATAGGTCTCTACAGGAATCTTTTTAGTTTCCCACGAGCTACAGGCAGTCAATAGCAGACAACATATCGCAACAAGAGATTTACACTTCATGGATGAGAAATAGTTTTTGGGAAATTACGAATAAAAACGTCATTCTCGATACTAGCAGGATCTTGCATCAATCTTTGGTAGCAGCCATAAAAATTTCTTTAGTCAATATATCGATGCGTTGTTGGGCAAGCCTGAGGTAATAGCTACTTCTCACATCGGTTTGATCTTTATTAGTGGCTACAAATCCTTCGTAGAGTGCCAACACTTCTTTTTTGTCTTTATAGTAATTATCGGCCGCAACGGCAATACCGTATTGGGCATCGATGCGTTCTGGATTTTCTTGAAGCGCCAATTGATAATGGGTGACCGCCTTTTGAAATTCTTTGTTTAATTTGAACAAGGTCGCCAAGGTATAATAGGTATCATCCAAGGGCTGTGATTGTAGAACCAAAGCAATTTCTGAATGTCTTATCCCCTTGAGATAGTCTCCAGAACGCTGATAAACTCTAGCCAGTTCCAGGTGTATGCCAGCATCTTTATCCTCTTCTTCGATAACCTTGGCAAAATGTTCAATAGCCTTATCATAATCGCCTTGTTTGGCATAAGCCCTTGCAAGACGCGTGTGGATATATGGAGTAGACTGCCCTTGAGCTAGTACTTTTTCGAAGTAAAATATAGCCTCAGAATTCCAACCTTTGGTATAGTAACTGATGGCGAGTAGACTCAATATTTCTACATTGGTAGCATCGGTTTTTAATGCGGTCTTTCCTAGCTGTTCCACCTTGTCATATTGCTGTTTTTTGAGATAAATCAAACCCAGTTGGTAGATGGCTTTTTGATGGGTCGAATCTAAGGATACCGCTTTCGCGAAAGCGTCCTTGGCACCAACCACCAGCGTATCCCCCTGGTTGATATACTGCTTAGGTCCAACTATTTTTAAAATACGACCTTGTTGATAATAAAAATCAGGATTGTTGGGATACTGCTTTGACAATTGCCTGAAAATACTATCGGCACGGCTAAACCGCCGCTGGTTAATCAATAGCTTAGCGTATTCGGTGGTGGCAATGACCCAATCTGGATTGCTGGTAACACATTGGTTATAATAGTCTAGGGCTGCACTACTATTACCTATGGCCTTATAAGCTCGCGCTATCTTTAGAGCTGTCATTGCATTAAGCTCTGGCAGCGATTTATAGGTGTTGATTGCCTTTGCATAATTGCCCACGCCTGCAAGGCTATCGGCTATGGCCATAGTCGTAGACTGTGCCCTAATTTGAGCATGTATAGCTAATGTAAGAGAACAAATGTAAACGACTACGGCTCTATTCATCAATTACAAAGCTAATGGGCAAACTATAAATAACTGCTTTAGGCTCGCCATTTTGCCTCCCAGGTTGTAACTGAGGCAATTTACTAATAACGCGGATGGCCTCAGTTTCTAATGACGGATGTGGCGCTCTAGCTTTAAGTTGTACAACATGACCTTGACGATCTATGGTAAATTGTACAAAGATTTTATTCTTACCTACCAGACCTACCTCTTTACCCAAATCAGTATTAAACTCTTGCTGAATAAATGTTGAAACTTTATTTGCCATACATTTTTTTAATTCGGCATTAGAGGTGGTGGCATCACAACCTGGATATACAGGTACACTTTCAATAACAGCAAAAGGAATGGCCTCAGATTCGATATAAGCCTGGTCCTTTTCATTACTGCCTATATATTTATTGCTAATGGTATTGAGCATAGTCATAAAGCGGTCCATTTCGGATTCAGACAATTTGGGTTGCTCACCAAACAACTGCTTCGATGCCTTCATAAATTCTTTAAATTCGGCCTTGGAAATGGTTTCCTTTGTTTCATATTTTGAATACAGGGCCTCCATTTGCTCCTCAAAAGCGACGTCTTCCGATAATTCATTATTGCAAGATGCTATACAGAGCATCATTAATATTAGTGGTAGCATCACTATATATTTCCAAAGTGATTTTGGTGAAGAGGTATTTTGATGTAACATCATAATGCGATTTTTTAAATATGAACGATGATAAAAGGTATTGGTAAATGACACACTGTAAGTGCCAAAGGTCTGATTGAGCAGTGCTTTGGAATACACTTCTTTGCTCGTTTGTTTAAGACTAGCCGCGTCTGCAATAAATTCATGTACCAAAGCCAGTTCGCGTTGATACCGATACACCAAAGGGTTAAACCAGAAGGCAATTTTTATTAGCTCGATAAATAGCAGGTCGTAAGAATGCCTTTGGCTTAAGTGTATTTCTTCATGATGCTGTATCTGCTTTCGCGAAAGCGCAGGTATTTGATCTCCCAAAAAAATGAAGTTCAAAAAGGAAAAGGCTTCACTACTGTTGGGAATTACGATAATAGTAGCCTCTCTGACACCCTTAGCCAGCAAAGAATAGATGCCTTTTAATTTTCGTAAAAATAGAACCAGACTCAGCAGCACTCCGACAGCATATACTAGTATAAACAACTCCTTTACCCCTAATAGCATAGGAGTTGGAGAATCTGAAGTAGTGACAGCCTGCCCAAGGCTCACTTCTGGCAGAAACATTTGAACGGGCTGTGGTAAAATTTGATTTTCAAATAAGGGAATCTCGACAAGAGGTAAGCTCAATGACATAACCAGAGTTGTGAGTAAATACAACCGATTATAGCCAAAAAAGGTTTCCTTTTTTAACAGCCAGACATAACACAATAGAAATGCAGCCTGAAATAGTATGCTTTGTGCGAGATAGAGAAGCATTGGTCTATTTGTTAATCTTAAAGTTAATTGGCAAACTGTAAAGCACATTTACAGTCTTACCCATGTGTTGTCCTGGTGTCATCTGAGGCAGCGCGCTTACAGCTCTGTTTGCAATATCACTTAAGGCCTTGTTGGATGCTCTTGAAACCACATCTACCACATTACCAGATTTGTCTATTTTGAATTTGACAAAAATGCGATTAATCCCGGCTTGGCTAGCTGCTTCGGCTGCTTTAATATCAAAGTTTTTATTGACAAAACGGCTTACATTATCTGAGGTGCATTGTGCCCTTTCTTTTGGGTCGAGTATATCTTCACAACCTTTAAAAGCCGGTGCAACATCAATAACAGCATAAGGTAGTGTTTCTACTTCTTGCTTTTGCACAATCTTAGAGGATTCCTTGGACTTGCTTGGAGTTTGGGCAAGTAGTGATTGTGTACTAGCGGTGCAAAATATCATTAGACACAACACAGGTAGTACAGTAAGATATTTAAATTTCTGAGAACGAGATGATTTTGATTTCTGTAACATAATTATTCGATTTTTAATTAATGAATGTGTATAAAAGTTATTGGCAAAAGACAAGCCAGAGGTTTGAAATATCTGAGAAAGCAGTTGCTCCATATATTTCGTTTTATCATAAGATGTTTGCGTCATTTGAGCATCTACCATGTATTCCTGAAGCATTTGCATTCGGTATTGAAACAGATAAACCAGCGGGTTAAACCAAAACAGTATACGTAGTATCTCAAAAAAGATAAGATCTAAGGTGTGACGATGTTTGATGTGAATAGCCTCATGTTTTATGATGCACTCCTGTCGCGCTTTTGACAGATTGCTTCCTAGGTAAACGGTTTTAAAAAAGGAGAAGGCTAGCGTGCTGTTAGGTATAAATACCACTTTTAACCCATTTTGTATTGCTTTCTTGGCATTGTTCCTATACTGCCTGATGGTGTGCAATTTTTTAAGAAAGAACGCCAAACTTAGTAGCATTCCGAGCAACCATATTACTCCAATAACTAAAGAAAGGGTATAGGCCCGAGAGGGTATAGGCCCAACCTCAGTACGCTCGGTGATATCTCCCAGCGTGATCGTTGTAAGTTCTGATATAAAAAGCGGCAATTGCATCTGCTCTTCTGAGCTTACGCCCCAATCCAAAAAAGGCCAGGGTACCAAGACAACACCAATACTGACCAAAGGTGCTAAGAGCAAGTACCATCGATTGACTGCAAAAAAGGTTTCTTTTTTAAATAAATAATCATACACTCCTAGAAAGAAGAGCTGAAATACAATGATAAGGATACAATCAAACAACATCTTAGGCGTCTTTATTTATTTCTTTTAAAATGGCCTCCATTTCCGAAATACTAACGTCATTCTTTTTTACAAAAAAAGACACCATACTTTTAAAAGAACCCTGAAAATACCCATCTACGAGTTTGGTCAAGGATTGATTACTGTACTCTGTTTTAGGAATAAGTGGAAAGTAAATATGCCCTCTTCCTTCTTTGCGGTATCCGACAAATTCTTTATTCTCTAGAATACGAACTATCGTCGATACGGTATTGTAGGCAGGCTTAGGTGCTGGTAGCTGCTCAATTATAGCGGCAACATTGCCCTCTTTGAGCTCCCATAAAACCTGCATAATATCTTCTTCTGCTTTGGTGAGTTGCTTCATAATGATCGTGTTGAACATCACAAATATAACTAAATTATTAGTTCAAACTAATTATTTAGTTGAATATTTGTAACAATAACTTTTCGTCAACGTCTTATCTGCAGGATCACCTTATAATCATCATGGACATATTGCTTTTATTTTTGGGCTTAATTTGTATGCTTTTAGGAATTCTTGGAAGCTTCTTGCCCGTTTTGCCTGGACCCTCTTTGAGCTGGCTTGGTCTCCTACTTCTGCACCTAACAGATGCTGTAAGCTTTAGCCACGTTTTCTTGGGTATAACCTTTCTAATTGCCCTTTTTATTACCATACTCGATTATGTCATCCCTGCTATGGGAACCAAACGCTTTGGCGGAAGCAAGGCAGGCACCATAGGAACTACCCTAGGTTTAATTTTAGGGATCATAACTCCTATTCCTTTTGGTATCTTAATAGGACCCTTTGTAGGTGCCTTTATAGGAGAATTTATCTTCAATAAGTCTACTTCTCAAATTGCCTTAAAAGCAGCTTTTGGGTCATTTATGGGACTATTGGCATCCTCCTTTATGAAGTTTCTAATCAGTATTATATATTTTGGACTATTTCTAATCGAAGGGATTAGCGAGGCTTCAGCACTATTTGAAATAAATTGACCATAAAAAAAGAGAGATGATACATCATCTCTCTTTGTAGTATATGAGACTTTAGATTACTTTTTAATAACTA
>CAZJWI010000191.1:0-17307 GCA_964549485.1 uncultured Flavobacteriaceae bacterium | reverse complement strand
CACACCAATTTATAACATAAAAAAAGCCGAAGATTGCGCTTCGGCTGCAGTACAGGCGGAGACCCCGAGGCTTCGGGGGAAGTCTCACACCAATTTATAATATAAAAAAAGCCGAAGATTGCTCTTCGGCTGTAGTACGGGCAAAGACCCCGATGCTTCGGGGGAACTCTCACACCAATTTATAACATAAAAAAAGCCGAAGATTGCTCTTCGGCTTTAGTACGGGCGGAGAGACTCGAACTCTCACACCGTAAGGCACTAGATCCTAAGTCTAGCGTGTCTACCAATTCCACCACGCCCGCGTTTGTAATGGGGTGCAAATATAATACTTATTTTAAAACAGAAAATATATTGAATAAAATTTTACGTATAAATAGCACTATTTTATAGTCAAATTAAGTGCTACCGTGAAAATTTGCCCGCTACCACTAAATCGTTCTGCCCAAACCTCGATATAATCTCCTGGATTAAGACTAATCGTACCAACGATGGGTGTAGCACTAATATTTCTTATACTAGAAACCCCAGCTCCATTACCTACCACTTCCCAGGCACCTGTTTCATCTACTATCGTTGGTGTGGCTGATCCACTTAAGCCTTTGGCTATATAGAATATGTATCGATCTCCAGGTACACTCCCTTCAAAGGAAACACTTGCACTCACCTCAAAAAACCGAGTTTCTTCGCCTTCATAAACAATTCGGTTATCGGTGGGACTCGAAAATCTAAATAGCCTATTAGAGGTGGTAGCCCCCGCTAGCTTAATAGGCACTCCGTTAGCCGCAAAAGTGGTTGTGGCTCCACCCCCTGCCGTAAAGTTGAAATTAATATCACCTGTGGCTACATCATCATTCTCTGTAGGAATACCCGAACTCTGTACATCCCAATTGGTGGTAAAGTTAAATCCAGGATAAGTTCCTGCTGTATATCCCTGTATGCGAGTACCTGCTCCTACAAAACTTAACCCCGTAAGACTCGCCTCGTTGACGATGGTAGGGTTAGCGCTCAAATTTAAACCAGTTTCTCCAGCATCGGTTTCGATACGACCACTTACCATTTGAAAATTATCAAAACTTCCTGTAAGCGTGGCAAAAGTACCGCCATTTGAACTCGTCCAAAACAAATTACTCATTAGAAAATTATCTATATCAGAAATAGCAAATCCATCGGCGTTACCCACATACTGCACTATACTAAAGAAAACTGTTCCTATATTGGAGAGTGTACCAACAGCACTTGCCCCTGAAATCACAGTATTATTTACCAATAGCAATTCACTACCCGATCCAGTGATATCAAAAACTGGATTGTTGTTGGCAGCAATCGTAAGGTTTCGGATAGAACCTGTCGTACCCCCTTGAAATAAGGCAGACCCAGAATTATTGAATAAAATATCCTCTCCTGTATCTATACCCTCAAGATATGCTCCATTAAGATTTATCGGGAAATCAAAACTGATTAATCCATTGATTTCATATAAAAAATTGGTATTGAGAAGATACTCAGCACCCCCTCCAGCAACTAACTCATCACTCAAATCGTCAATACTTTGTACTAATTTATAATTAACGCGTTTATTATTCGAGCTTAGTTGTTGCCACTGGGTGTCGTAGTAATAATAAGATTGCTCATCAATGTCGTATACTAAAAGACCTTGAGCAGGAGAGACAATGGCCAACCGTTGGGCCGTAGTCATCCTAGGTGTTAATATTCCTTGAGAAGTAGAAGTAATATCCAGAATAGAAGAGCTGTCTGGGGAGGTAGTTCCTATACCTACCTGAGCTACAAGTGAATAACTGAAGACAATTGAGATAAATAAGAAAATTCGACCCATAATTACAATTTTTGGTAAAATTACTAATATTTTATGTCTTTTGTCGTGATTTTTAACCCTTTTGTCGATATAGTGCTTAACTCAAAACCGTTAATTATTGACTCGTTTATTCAAATTGTGGTCTACTTTGAAGATATAAATCTACCCAGTATTTGTACTTTTAAAAAAAATACAAATCATGACATCTCCTAAAGACTATATCGATCAACATAAGGATCGATTTATACAAGAACTTATCGATTTATTAAAGATTCCAAGTATTAGTGCAGATTCTGCTTTCGCGGAAGCAACGCAACAAACGGCCCAAGTGGTAGCCAATCAATTGGAAAGAGCTGGCTGCGACAGTGTAGAAATTTGTGAAACTCCAGGCTACCCGATTGTATATGCCGAAAAGATTATCGATAAAAATCTACCAACCGTTCTAGTTTATGGGCACTATGACGTACAACCTCCTGATCCTTTAGATCTATGGGAATCAGGCCCGTTTGAGCCCGTAATCAAAAAAACGGATCTTCATCCAGAAGGCGCCATATTTGCCAGAGGTGCCTGTGACGATAAGGGTCAAATGTATATGCATGTGAAAGCCCTAGAGTATATGACCCATAATAATGCCTTGCCTTGTAATGTCAAATTTATGATTGAGGGTGAAGAAGAAGTGGGTAGTGCCAACCTAGCCTGGTATGTAGAAAGAAATCAAGAGAAGCTTGCAAACGATGTGATTCTTATTTCTGACACTGGCATGATAGCCAAAGATATTCCAAGTATTACAACCGGGCTTAGGGGTCTAAGCTATGTCGAGGTAGAAGTAACAGGTCCCAATCGTGACTTGCACAGTGGTCTATATGGTGGTGCTGTATCCAATCCAATTAACGTATTGAGCAAAATGATCGCCTCTTTACACGATGACAACAATCACATTACCATCCCAGGTTTTTATGATAAGGTCGTCATTCTATCCCAAAGCGAACGGCAAAAAATGGCCGAAGCACCCTTTGATTTGGAAGCTTATAAAAAAGCCTTGGATATTGATGCCGTTTACGGAGAAGCTGGATTTACAACAAACGAACGCAATTCTATAAGACCCACCTTAGATGTTAATGGGATTTGGGGAGGTTATACTGGCGAAGGAGCTAAGACCGTAATCGCGAGTAAGGCTTACGCCAAAATTTCGATGCGACTGGTCCCTAATCAAGATTGGGAAGACATCACCCAATTGTTTAAATCGCATTTTGAGGACATTGCCCCAGATGGGGTTAAGGTAAAAGTGACTCCGCATCATGGAGGACAAGGCTATGTTACACCTATAGACAGTATTGGATACAGAGCGGCCGAGAAAGCCTATGAGCAAACTTTTGGAAAAACACCAATACCACAAAGAAGTGGCGGGAGTATCCCTATTGTTTCCCTTTTTGAAAAGGAACTTAAAAGCAAGACTATTTTGATGGGGTTTGGCTTAGATAGTGATGCCATACACTCGCCCAATGAACATTTTGGAATCTGGAATTACCTAAAGGGTATCGAGACCATCCCATATTTTTATACCTATTTTACCAATATGCATAAAGAATAAATCTTTTAATTCTAAAGCTCGTGTTCGATGTTTTTAAGTCACCAATATCATTCGCCTTGGTCAGTAGGAGCTAAGGTTACCTTAAAAGCTGCTGTCTTATTTTTTGGCAGCTTTATAGTCTTTATGTTTTCCAGCTCTTTGCTCGAACCCATATTGGCGTGGGTGGGACAAACTATCTTACAACTTGACGGTGACCTTACAGCTGTTTCGACAGGAAGCGGTGACCGCAGTATGAATTACATCACGCTTTTTCTACAAGTGGTAATTACTGTAATAGGAGTCCTTTTATGGCAGTATTTTGATAGAAAACGACCTTCTTATAACAAATTACAATATTGGTTTACAGTAGTTTTAAGAATATTTGTTGCCTTTTTTATGTTGGCCTATGGAATGGCCAAGGTCTACAAATTACAATTTCCAGCGCCTTCGCTGATGCGCTTAATGCAACCCATTGGAGAAATGTCTCCCATGGGCCTGGCATGGACTTTTATGGGGCATAGTGAGGGTTATAATCTTTTTACAGGTTTTATGGAGGTGTTAGGGGGGGTACTATTAATTCCCAGACGCACGCAAACCTTGGGCGCCTTTATTACTATGGGTGTCATGACCCATGTGGCCATGATGAATTTCTTTTTTGATATCCCAGTCAAAATCTTTTCGGTGCACTTGGTACTCATGGCGGGCTTTATTTTTTTAATTGACCTCAGACGCTTTGGTAATTATTTTATTTTCAACAAGCCAACCTTGGCTTTAGTCTATTATAGGCCAATTGAAGACCCCACCTATCACAAGATAATTGGGTGGCTTAAAGTTTCGGTTCTTGTCATTTATTTAGGATTCGCCTCTTTCCAAGGATATCAGGCCGAACGTAGTCATAGTGATAAGAGACCAAAACCAGAGCTTTATGGTATCTGGGAAACAGCATTGTTTGTCAAAAATAAGGATACGCTTCCCCCCTTAGTAACTGATAGCTTACGATGGAGATATCTAATTAGAGATAGAGAAGGGTTTGCGGTTATAAAAACCATGACCGCAGATTTGAAATGGATGAAATTTGATATGGACACTACTTCCAACCATTTGAGCTTCTACCGTGAAGATTACAAACAAGATGATAACTTTAGTTTAATTTCTACAGACTCGACTATGACTATGGAAGGCATCTTATACGGAGATAGCCTATATATCGAATTAAAATCCTTAGATTTAAATCGGATGCGATTGACTAGTCGTGGTTTTCATTGGATCAATGAATACCCCTATAATTATTAACCAAATACGCTCATTATGAATAAAGTTATCAATATCTCTCGCGTTAATTAGTGTCTTAATGTTTAGTTGTACGCATCAAAACAGAGATAAGAAAGCGAGTAGTAGTCAAAGTGATAGTGAGACCTCTTTTACTACAGCTATGCGCAAGCATTTGGATGCCGTAGAAAATAGAGATATTGCGGCCTTGCAAAGTACTATGGCCCCAACAGGCACTTTATATTTTCTACTTGATAAAAGACCACTTTCTACCACGAGCACTTCCTTTATGGATTTTCACCGAGAATGGTTTAAAGACAGTACCTGGACAATTAATTTTAAGATTTTACATACCGCAATAGATGACAATTTGGGAGTGGCTATTACAGAGTCTATGTATAAAGAACCTAATCGCGATGGTAAACCTTACTACCACAAAATGCACGTAAGTTATACCCAACAAAAGATAGACGGGCAGTGGTATGTGATTATGGACCAGGCCAGTTCTATCGAAAAATCAACAGATTAAAACACCTCATACCACATACAACAATCTACAACCTACTTAATACAAGCCCAAAATTATCAACCGTACAGGACGATCCAGTATTATTATTAGATCGAGTGTAGGCCATTCTAATTTTTGCACCATTGGCTAGAAAGGTGCCTAATTGATAAATTAAGATCGTCTCACTCACATTAGTGATTCTCCCTCCTCCTCTCACTAAGGGAATGGATTTTTGAAAGATTACAATATCGTCGGCATCACCTGCAATGTCATTGGCCCCTATGTCGATTTGTAATACTAATACCCCATTATTTTGCAAGGGTGCAGCGTCAAATTGAAGCCGCATTATTATCTGATCCCCTATCGCCAACGGCGTTAATCGGCTTGCCGAATTATCAAAAAAATCACCAGCAGCAAAACCGTCGGGTGCGTAAGTATCTAGCACAGCGTCTGCACCTCCACTAAAGTCGAGATCAATATTGACAAAATTTGAAAAGTCTGTCAAATCTGGTGAATTGGTAAAACTAATAGTCTGAGTATAATCACCATCGAGTAATTGCACCCAGCCTCTAGGGTTGGCTCCACTTTGATTGACCGGCTGCCACTGTGTACCTGACCAATAGTAGAAACCAGGTACTACTGTTGTAGCACCACTGCCATTGGTATCGGTGTTGTAGACCATTAAACCTTCATAGGTAGCATCTAAACCAGGTATTGTTGCGGTATCATCTGTTCCTAAGAGTTCTACTCTATTAATTAAAACACCACTGTCACCATCTATTTGGAGAGAGGTCCCCGCTTTTGGTGAGGTTGTGTTGATACCCACTTGAGCCTGGGCATGACCAATACAAAGGATAAGAAATACCAAAAAAGTACGAATCATAATAAATAATTATGGGCGCAAATGTAGGAATTTTAAGCTATCGAATAAATCACTTGTGTATCTTATCAAATTTATTTGACGCTTTATCACAATTTTAACTCTACACTTGTAGAATAAATAATTTAATTCTACATTTGTAGAGTTAAATTAACGCACTATGACATTATCGGCCACCGAAGAACAATTGATGCAACTACTCTGGAAACAAGAAAGAGCTTTTATGAAAGATCTCATAGCTGCCTATCCAGAGCCCAAACCAGCGTCTACCACCATAGCAACACTTCTAAAACGCATGCAGGACAAAAATTTTGTAGACTACGTGCAAAAAGGCAGATCTAGAGAATACTATCCTCTTGTCAAAAAGACTGATTATTTCTCAAAACACGTTAACGGATTGATCAAGGATTTCTTCAACGATTCGGCAGCACAGTTTGCCTCTTTCTTTACCAAAGAGACCAACCTCAATACTAAAGAATTAGAAGATCTAAGACGTCTTATCGATCAACAATTAAAAGAAAAGAAGTCATGATCCTAGCCTATATTATAAAGAGTACACTCTGTATGGTTGTTTTGCTTGGGTTTTATAAACTCGCCTTAGAAAATGCTGTCATGCATACATTTAAGCGATTTTATCTCTTGGGAAGCCTTGTTTTTGCTCTAAGTATACCACTTTTGACCATTACCTATACCACAACTGAGGTAGTTGTTGAGCCAACAGCAGTAGTTGTGGCAGGAAGCGATATTGCTCAACATATATCAACTACTCCAGTTAGCCCAGCAGTAATTTGGCCTTCACAAATCTTGTGGAGTGTGTATGTGTTAGGTGTGCTTCTTTATGCCATTAGATTCTGTCTTAATTTATGGCGCTTAAAGCGAAAAATAAATTCGGCTATACACATCGACAAAGAGCAGTACACCTTGGCGCTGATGCCAACAACGATTATTCCCCATTCCTTTTTTAAGTGGATTTTTCTTTCGCGAAAGCCATACTACAATCATCAAATTGCCGACCAGGTTATTGCCCATGAGGCTACTCATGTGATCCAGCGACATTCATTGGATATTTTACTCATTGAACTACTACAGGTTATTTTTTGGTTTAATCCTTTAATGCGATGGATGAAGACTGCCATCAAGACAAATCACGAATTTCTGGCAGACAGAGGTGTTTTGCACCAAAACACTTCAGTATTGACCTATCAAAATTTACTCTTAAGCTTTGCTAGCAGCCCTGATCAAGCTGCTCTTGAGAGCCCTATTAATTATTCATTAACAAAAAAACGAATCCTTATGTTGTCAAAAACCACAAACCCAAAACGGATATGGGCAAGCACACTGCTGTTACTTCCCGTATTGGCACTTTGCGTATTTCTCTTTAATCAAGAAATTGTCGCACAGCCCGCTTCCCCATCGACCACTGCTATGGGGCAACCAGATCACTTAGCTACTGAAAACCTATCGCGTATCATTACGCCAAAACATCCTAGCAAAGAAGATATGAAGCGTTGGCTAGATGCCAAATCATATACTATCATACTCGATGAAAATGTGATAGAGAACCAAGAACTTTCCAACTATCACCAAGATGATTTACCCTATTTTACAGAAACTCAAAGTAGCGAGGGGTTAAAGACAAGTGTTTTTCTAATGACCAATCCCTTCTGGCAAGAACAAAGTGGAATAGGATTTATTGCTAGCCTTCCCGAAGCCTCAACACAGGCCAACATACAGCAAACGCCTTCAAACTACGCCAAAAACTTTATAGATGGAGCTCAAAAAAATGGCTCAAAAGCCTTGGTAATTGAGGTTGTAGATGAGAGGATTAGAATAAACGGTAAGACTTCGTCATTGTCTCAAATGAGTGACGATATAAATGCGGCCACCGCCTCCTGGACAACCACAGACTTTAAAAAAGCGGAACCTTCCTTTATTTTTAAAAATAATTCTAAGGGCTTTTTACAGCAGGCCAACACACGTTTTGCCAAAACAAAATTTGCTCAAATTCAAGGTATAGTGCTCAAGACCTTAGCAAGTGAAGTCAATAAGGTGACTCCTTTACCTTCTCAACAACCTTCAGAGCCTTTACAAGATCCAGTGACCCCGGCCGAGATTAAAACCTATAATAAACTGGCAACCAAATATGCCGACATTTATAAAGGTCCGATCAAACAAGGTGAGGTGGCTCTGATGTATGACATCTATTCTCGGATGACAAAGGCGCAGCAAAAATCGGCCAAGCCCTATCCTGCGCTCCCGCCTCCTCCGCCACCTCCACCTGCGCCAGCCCCGACAAAAAAAGTGGTGAAAGGACGTAAAACCAGCGGAGACATTCCGCCTCCACCTCCACCACCACCTGCTCCAAAAGCCCCAAAAGCATTAAAGAGTGACTTGCCACCTCCACCGCCACCACCATCGGCAGAAGAACATCTGGTTAAAATGCGAAAATTAGGTGGAGAATTTTATTATGAAGATCAAAAGATCACTTTCGCGAAAGCGGTCAAATTGGCCAATAGTGATAAGAAATTGAATATAGAAACTCCTTATCCTTATTCGACACCCCCTAAGACTTATATTTATGACAAGGCCAAAAAGTCAAAGAAAAAATCTAAAAACGCCAAAGCTGACAAGAGCCAAAAGCAAGCTAAGAACAAATTAAAAAATCAACCACAAAGCGCAGTCATTGAAGAAGTAAAAGAAGAAGAGCGCATTGTATTAAGTGGTAGGGCATCACTTGCCCAAGTTCAAGAGACTGAAGAAATCGAAGAAGTTAGAGAACGTTCTGAAATTGCTAGCAAACCAGTAATTTTAGAAGAGCTAGAGACTGAAGAAGCCACTCGTCAAGTTACAGGCGCGATAAGCGAGGTGGCAGATGTAAGAACGCTTATTGCCAATGATGCCAACTGTTATCTAGATGGTAATCCTATTGCTTCGTCCAAGGCTTTAAAGCTATTAGCTTCTGAAACCGATTACGAAATGATGGTCATCACAGATAAAAATGGAGCGTCAAAGGTGTATTTGACTTCTCCCGAATAATATGCAAATCTGTTTCAAAAAAACCTGCCTATGTGCAGGTTTTTTTGTTTGTAGCGTAGCTATATTCTTACCTATCAATACGTTAGATTGTTTATCTTTATAAAACAATCCTATCAATTTGTTTAACATTGGAGTTGTAGTATATCGCTACTTGTTTATCTCCGAAAGATATATGCTATACTTATGAGTCAAGAACCTGTAATTTGGTCCAAACCCGAACTTCAAACCTATATTCTTTTGCTTTGCGCTAGCGTAGACCATACGGTAAGCCAGGAAGAACTCGATCTAATAAAGACTAAGGTGGTCAGACCAATCTTTAAAAAAATGTATGCCGAGATACAAGGCGATAGCGAAGATGAAAGTTTAGATAAAATTCAATGGCATCTTTCGGCTCACGAATATTCCAATCGTGAAATACAATCTCTCAAGGCAGATATAAAAGAGGTCTTTGCCTCAGATCGTAAACTATTGGTGAAGGAAAGTAGTTTGGAGGCTATTTTTGAGAATATGTTGTATTAGCCTCTCGATTTTGCCAACTATCTATTATTTTTAGTACTATGAAAAAATTACACCTATCCCTGCTTTGTTTATTTGTACTTGGTCTCGCAAAGGCTCAGGTCAATCTTGACTATCAGAAACCTCCTAAAGAAATTCTCGAATTGGTAGATGTGCCTCGAGCGCCTACTGTGGTGATGAATACTGAAGGTAATACCATGTTATTGCTCTATCGCGACAGCTATAAAACCATTGCAACCTTATCTGAAGAAGAATTACGTCTGGGAGGTTTGCGTATCAACCCTAAGACCAATATTGGGAGCCGCACCACCTATTACAACAACGTAAAAATTAAAGCAGTAGGTCAAAATGAGGAGCGTGCAGTGACTGGCTTACCTCAGAATCCTAAGCTCAGTAACTTTGTATGGTCGCCAGACGAGGGTATGATGGCTATGACCCACACCGCAGCCAATGGGGTCGAGGTTTGGGTCCTAGATATTGCTGCTGCCAAAGCACGTAAACTAACACCTGCAATGGCCAATGCCAATATGGGGAATCCTATTAGCTGGTTTAAAAGTAATGACCGCTTGCTGGTCAAAATGATTCCTGAAACCCGTCAACCCCTTATCAACACAGCCGAAGCCGTGCCCACAGGACCTACAATCTCGGTAAGTGATGGCGCCAAGGCTCAAAATAGAACCTACCAAGATCTATTACAGAACCCAAATGACGTTTTTAATTTTGAACAATTAGCAACTTCTAATTTGGTGAGTGTTTCCTTAGATGGCCAGCAAAAGCCCTTTAAAAAGGCTGCAATGTATAGTCGTATTTCTGCCTCTCCCGACGGTGAGTATTGGATGATTACTACCATAGAAAAACCATTTAGTTATATCGTTCCCTACAGACGATTTCCTCAAACCACTGTGGTATATAACAAAGAAGGTAAGACCATCAAAAAGGTAAACGAAGTACCGCTTATTGAAGAGTTACCAAAAGGTTTTATGGCGGCACGTCAGGGTAAACGCAGTATGCAATGGCGTAGTGATATGCCTGCCACTTTAGTTTGGGCAGAAGTACTAGATCAAGGTGACCCTGAAATAGAGGTACCTTACAGAGATCAGGTGTGGATGCAAGAGGCCCCTTTCTTAAAAGCGCCAACAAAGGTGTTAAAAACCATAAATCGCTTTAGCGGAATCCAATGGGGAGATAAAAACCATGCGATTGCCTATGACTATTGGTGGAACACCAGAAATACCAAAAATTATCTATTTGACCCTTCTGAAAATTCGAACCAGGGTAAAGTCATAGTAGATAGAAATTATCAGGATGTGTATAGCAATCCTGGTAGTTTTATGACCCATGAAAACAAATATGGTCGCAGTGTTCTTAGCATTATTAATGGTAGTGCCTATAGAATGGGACCCGGCTATAGTGACAAAGGGCAATTTCCTTTTATCGATAAGTTGGATCTAAAATCTTTGAAAAGCGAGCGCGTCTATCAGTCTGAGTATACCGATAAATTGGAGAACCTTCAACAAGCGATTGACCTAAAAAAAGGAGATATCTTGGTGCGTATAGAGTCACCTACAGAGTATCCAAATTACTATATCAGGAATTTTAAAAAAAATAGTCTAAAACAAATCACCGATTTTGAAAATCCCTTTGCCAGCATACAAGATGTACACAAAGAGGTGATCACCTATAAAAGAGATGATGGTCTAGAGTTGAGCGGTACGCTTTACCTGCCTGTAGGTTATGACAAAACCAAAAAAGAGAAGGTGCCTATGATTTTATGGGCGTATCCTGAAGAATTTAAAGATAAGAGCAGCGCAGCGCAGTCTACCAAAAATCCTAATGAATTTACCTATCCTTACTACGGATCTATGATTTACTGGGTCACCAGAGGCTATGCCGTGCTAGACGATGCTTCATTTCCAATTGTTGGAGAAGGAGATGAAGAGCCCAATGATTCGTTTAGAAAGCAACTTGTAGCCAATGGGAAAGCAGCAATAGATGCTGTAGACAATCTGGGCTATATTGATCGCAATCGCGTAGGTGTAGGCGGACATTCATATGGTGCCTTTATGACTGCCAATCTCTTATCACATTCTAACCTATTTGCTGCTGGTATTGCACGTAGTGGCGCTTATAATCGTACGCTGACACCTTTTGGCTTCCAGAGCGAGCAGCGTTCTTATTGGGAAGCACCAGAGGTGTATTACAATATGTCACCTTTTATGCATGCCGATAAAATGAAAACTCCCTTATTACTAGTGCACGGCGTGGCCGATAATAATTCTGGAACGTATCCCTTACAAAGCGAAAGGTATTTTAATGCCCTTAAAGGTCTGGGAGCGACTGCCCGATTAGTGATGTTGCCCAAAGAGAGTCACGGCTATGCGGCCAAGGAGTCCATTTTGCATATGTTGTGGGAACAAGATCAATGGCTGGAGAAATACGTAAAAAACAAAAATGAAAATAGCATTAGCGACGATTCCGAGCTAAAGAATTAAAGACAAATATCAGGTCAGATCTAAAGCCCTTTCTCTACTTGAGCAAAGGGCTTTAGTTTTTATAAATTAACATCTTTTTTTCATACTATTTTGTATCTTTTTAAAGCTAAAGAAAAAGAAGATGAAAACGACACCAAGATTTGAAAATGCAATAACAAAACTCTACACCGCCTTTCAGGACAATACCCTTCATCCAGAATACTGCCATCGCTGCGCCGTTGGTAATATTTTAAATAATATTGATAGCTGGCAACATCTCACCGATCGTCACGGGTCGGGTAAACTCAATTATGTGGGCTTGGTCAATCAGCATTTTGGCAAAAGATTTGGGGGCTACACACCTTTTGAGTTATTGACCATAGAATCAACATTTCTCAAAGCATGTGGTTATGAACTTCCGCTGGTGCCCAATTCCAAACGGCCAGCAAATCCAAAAGACCCACAGGTGTTGTTTAAAGGGCTCCTTGAAGTGATTGCATATCTTTGCAAGCTCGATCAAATTCCTAATGTGATGGAACACCAAAACACATTCTTAGAAGCCGTCACTGCAAAAACTGATCCTACGACAATGATTGTACAAGAGGTTTTAGCCTAAGACTTCAAGGCTCGCTGCAACATTCTGAAATTTTTCTCGTTCTTTATCCTATAGACCATTCTAAAATAACTGCCTAGGGATCACTTTACTTTTATCAATCAACTAAAAACCGTAAAGTTATGATCCAGCAATTCTTTATCCTTTGCTCTGGAGCAGATCGAGATGTTCTTGACCATTGTTCTAGAGGTGAAAAAAATAAATACGCGGGTATTGGTGCCACCGTATTTTTTACCGCAGTCCTTGCCGCAATTGCGGCTTCCTATGCCTTATTTACCGTATTTGATAATGTCTACAGAGCCATTCTTTTTGGTCTATTGTGGGGTTTTGTCATATTCAACCTAGACCGATATATCGTTTCCACTCTCAAAAAACAAGACAAATGGTATAAAGAATTTGCCATGGCTATCCCGCGCTTAATTCTAGCTGTTATCATAGCGCTTGTTATCTCCAAGCCCTTAGAATTAAAGATTTTTGAAAAGGAAATTGATAGGGTGATGCTTTCGCAAAAAAATGAGTTTACTGTTCAAAATCAGGGTGAAATCTTGGCTCAATTTACTCCAGAAATGAACAAATTGGATGCCCTTATTGACCAGACAAAGGCAGAAGTAGCAGCCAAAGAAACAGAAGTCAATAACCTTTATGAAATTTACATTGCCGAGGCCGAAGGCACTGCTGGCACTGAGTTATTGGGTAAGGGACCCGTCTATCAAGAAAAGCGCGATAAACACGATGCTGCCTTGGCAGAGCTCACAGAACTTAAAGCCGCTGCAGCTCTAAAAATTACAGCAGCAGAAAACCAAAAAAGAGCCCTTACCGATCAATTTAATACAGCCGTGAGCACTAGTCAACCTATTATCAATAACTTTGATGGTTTAATGGCACGCATTGATGCCATGAAGGAATTGCCCTGGCTACCCTCATTTTTTCTATTTCTATTATTTCTAGCTATTGAAACCGCGCCTATTTTTGCCAAGCTCATTTCTCCTAAAGGCGAATACGATATCAAACTAGCCGATGCCGAGGCGACTATCAAACAATGGAGCGCTCAAAAAGCGATGCAGCGCAAAATTCTTACCGAAACAGATCATATTTTAAACGACAGAGTGTATACCGATCTCTCTCAAGACGAAGAACTTTACAATTACAAAAAGAAAATGGCGAGAGAAATTCTCAAGAGACAGCAAGATGCCTTCTACAGAAGACAAACCAAAATACTGGGTTAAACCTAAGTATCATTAAACTGTGGCAAGGAATTGTCTGACCTATAAGTTGCGTTATATTTGACTGATTGGAATATTTAAAAACGACGATCTGGATGAAATAGCGTCATATCAATACTAGGGGGCTTCTCATCGATAATTTCCTGTACCAACTTACCAGTAGAAGGTCCAAGACTCCAGCCCATCATCGCATGACCGGTTGCCACTGTGAGATTTTTACAAGCCTTGCTTTTACCAATATAGGGCATGCCATCTGGGGTTACGGGTCTCAAACCACAGGCAGCAGCTGCTTTTTCGGTCTGGGTAATTGAAATCTTTGGAAAATACCGTTCGACTCCTGCTGCTATAGCATCTACTCGCCTGGTATTAATCTGATGATTGATACCAGCAATTTCCATAGTGCCCGCAAAACGTGTAAATCCATTCATTGGGGTAATCGCCACTTTGGCTTCGGCCAGAATAGATGGGTAGGTAATCCCTGTGGCCGAGGTAGTTTCTATACGATACCCCTTGCCAGCCTGCATGAGGAGATCTAGAGGGAGCTTTCGCGAAAGCGTTGTGCTCCAACTTCCCGCTGCCAGTATAACTTCATCGGCCTTAAGGCTTGTCTGGGTGGTATGAATCGTTGAAATGCTCGAATTGGATAGCGTTAGATCAATCACTTCCTCTTCTTGACGGATAACCACTCCTGCCTTTTTTAAATAGGATTTCATCTCCTGCATAAACTCCCCTGGTGTTGTATGGTGGTCGCATTCAAAATAAGAACCACCTACAATATCTAGGGTGGCCTCTGGCATAAAGGCTTGGACCTCATCACTACTAAGCATACGCGCCTTTAGATCATAGGATACCGCTGTTTTAACAAGCGCTGCCTCATGATGCAGGGCAGCATCGGTTTGACACAGCATAAACAAACCCTTTTTTTCCAATTGAAAGTCAAAACCTTCTTCGGCTTTAATTTGATGGTATAAATCCCTGCCTAATACGGCAATGTCTTTCATCACGGGCACCGCTTTATCGACGTGCTTTTGTGTACAGGATTTATTAAAAGCCCATGACCATTTTAGAAATGACGGATCCAAACGCGGCTTGATGTACAATGGGCTTTTGGGGTTAAACATCCACTTAAGTCCTTGTCGCATCACTCCTGGCGCCGCCAGTGGTATTAGATGACTAGGCGCTAGATAGCCCGCATTGACATAGGAAGCTCCGGCATCCATTTTTGAGCGATCTACAACTGTAACCTGATGTCCAGATTTTTGAAGAAAGTAGGCACAACTAAGCCCAATGATACCGCCTCCAATAACAACAATTTCTTTTGCCATAGTCTAAGATGTTTTGCTCACACTCTTGGGTTTCTAAATTACTGAAAATCCGTGAGCATATGGATCATCTGTGTCAATGCTTATGGTGTTATAGCCGTAGATTCTCGCCCAACCTTGTACACTAGGAATTATAGCAGGTCTCCCAGCTATGGTGGTTTCTTGCTCTATGCGTCCTACAAAAGTTGAACCGATAAAACTTTCATGGATAAATGGCTTGCCAACGGCTAATTGTCCTTTGGCATGAAGCTGGGCCAATCGGGCTGAAGTACCAGTGCCGCATGGACTGCGATCTATAGCTTTATCACCATAAAAAACTGCATTACGCCCTGAAGATTTGGGATCTAAAGGCGTCCCTGTCCAGAGCAGATGGGTAACATCCTTGATTGTAGGGTTTTCGGGATGAATAAATTGATCGGGATATTTTTGATTGATCAGCCTTCGTAAACGCTGGCTGTAGTCTATGATATCACTTGCCGTAAAAGCCTGTATGCCTTCAAAATTGTCTTGAGGATCAATAATAGCGTAAAAATTACCGCCATAGGCCACATCAAAAGATAGCTCCCCCAATTCTGGACAAGTAACCGATAGCTCTTGTGCAGCCAAATATGCGGGCACATTGGTAAGTTTTACCCAATCCACTTTATTTGCGGTTTGTTGATACTCAATTTCTACCAAACCTGCAGGCGCCTCCATTCGAATTTTACCCGGTGTTTTGGGCGTAATAAGACCTTCTTCTATGGCAATAGTAATGGTACCTATAGTGCCGTGACCACACATAGGTAAGCAGCCAGAAGTTTCTATAAACAACACAGCCATATCGTTCTGGGGATCATGGGGCGGATATAAAATACTACCGCTCATCATATCATGGCCTCTGGGTTCAAACATGAGCCCGGTTCTTATCCAGTCAAACTCTTTGAGAAAATGTTGCCTCTTTTCACTCATGGAAGCCCCTGACAACTCAGGACCTCCACTTTTGACAAGTCTCACAGGATTACCACAGGTGTGAGCATCTATACAGCTAAAAACATGTTTCATATACTAATGGATCCATTATAATTATTTGGATTTTGCAATCCATGCCCTTATTCGCGATGTCAATATGGGAAGGGTTACTGTACCTTGTTCTAATATGCGTTCGTGAAATTCACGTATATCGAAGTCGGCACCAAGGGCGGTTTCGGCTTCTTTTCTCAATTCTCTAATCTTAATTTCCCCGATTTTGTAGGATAAGGCCTGTCCTGGCCAAGAGATATAACGATCGGTTTCTGTATTGATCTCATGTAGTGACAAAGCGGTATTGGCTGCCATATAGGCAACCACCTGTTCTCTTGTCCAGCCTTTGGCATGTATTCCTGTATCAACCACCAACCGACAGGCGCGCCACATTTCATAGGTAAGTTGTCCAAAACGCTCGTATGGTGTGGTATACATCCCCATCTCGGCAGCCAGAAATTCGGTGTAAAGCCCCCAACCTTCACCATAGGCCGACAAATACATATTACGTCTAAATTGCGGAATACTATCCCCCAACTCGTTGTTTAAACTACCTTGAAGGTGATGACCAGGTACCGCCTCATGCACGGTTAGCGAAGGCAATGTATACAGTGGCCTACTAGGCAAGTCGTAGGTATTGACCCAATAATAGCCAGGGTCGGTGCTGTTTTTTGAAGTGCCAACATAGCGACCTCCTGTGTACTTTGGAGCAATAGCATCGGGTACGGGAGCTACCCCATATGGCTTTCTTGGAAGTGTTTTAAAAAAACGCGGCAATTGGGCATCGGCACGCTTGGCCATATCTCTGGCGTGCATCAGTAATTCTTTCGGTGTTTTGGCATAAAACTGAGGATCGGTACGAAGAAAGCTGAGAAATTCTGAAAAACTACCTTCAAATCCTACCTCCTTAATAATCTCTTGCATAGCCGCTCTGATACGGGCTACTTCTTTTAGACCTATCTGGTGTATCTCGTCTGCGGTAAGTGATAGTGTTGTATAATAATCAATGCGATTTTGATAATAGGCTGCTCCGTTGGGAGTCTCAGATATCCCGATGGTCTTTCGGGTTTGGGGCAGGTATTCTTTT
>CAZJWI010000190.1:0-2110 GCA_964549485.1 uncultured Flavobacteriaceae bacterium | reverse complement strand
TACTATACGTAGACAATTCAAAAACTTTGGATTTCAGCCCATTGAAACGCCAAGCTTTGAGAATAGCAGTACCCTGATGGGAAAATATGGAGAAGAAGGCGATCGCCTCATATTTAAGATTTTAAATAGCGGTGATTACCTGCGCAAAGCAGATAAGAACATCCTGGAAAAGGCCGATAGCAGTGCGCTTACGCCTCAGATTTCAGATAAGGCTTTACGCTATGACCTCACTGTACCTTTTGCACGATATGTGGTTCAGCATCAAAATGATATCGTTTTTCCCTTTAAACGTTTTCAAATTCAACCCGTGTGGCGCGCAGATCGCCCTCAAAAGGGTCGTTTTAGAGAATTTTATCAATGCGATGCCGATGTAGTAGGGAGTACCTCGCTATGGCAAGAAGTTGAGTTTGTACAGTTGTACGATGCGGTTTTTTCTGGCCTAGGTCTAGAGGGTGTCACCATTAAAATGAACAACCGTAAAATACTCTCTGGCATAGCCGAAGTAATTGGTGCTTCCAACTTACTAATCGATTTTACTGTGGCATTGGACAAATTAGATAAGATTGGTGAGCAGGGTGTCACCAATGAAATGTTAGACAAAGGCATTTCTGCAGCGGCTATAGAAAAGATCAAACCCTTATTTACCTTATCTGGAAGTTTTGGTCAACAGCTTCATGTGCTCAAAGAGCTACTCGCTCAAAGCGAAACAGGTATGAAAGGCATCGAAGAACTCTCTTTTATCGAAGCCGCTATATCAGATTTGGGACTAAAGACTTCGCGCTTGCAATTGGATGTTACCCTTGCCAGAGGCCTAAACTATTACACAGGAGCCATTTTTGAGGTAAGTGCTCCAGAGGGTGTCGCCATGGGCAGTATAGGAGGTGGAGGTCGCTATGACGATTTAACGGGTATTTTTGGACTCAAAGACATGAGCGGGGTAGGAATCTCATTTGGATTGGATCGTATTTATTTGGTTATGGAAGAACTTGACCTGTTTCCCGAAGAGGCTATTCAAGGCACTCAGGTCTTCTTTGTCAATTTTGGAGATAAAGAAGCCGCTTACGCCATGAAGGCTATCACAGCTTTACGCAAGGCAGGTATTGCCGCCGAGCTTTATCCAGATGCTGTGACCTCAAATAAGCAAATGAAAAAACAGATGACCTATGCCCATAAAAGAGACATTCCATTTGTGGTCTTGGCCGGAAGTCAAGAAATACAGGATCAAACCCTTACGGTCAAGGATATGGCGCTAGGCCAGCAGCATACGATGACCGTTGAAGCGCTTATTCAGCAGTTAATGGCTTAGTTGATTTTTTCTACTAAGTGTCGTTACAGTTTTATAATATGATATAAAAATCGGTATGTCCATACTAGTTCAAATAAATGTGTTACCTCATCAGGTTGAAGACACCGATTTTATTGCAGAGCTCGCTTTCGCGAAAGCAAAATTGCGCGCAGAGGAAGTGGCATCCTGGCGTATTAGAAAGCGCAGTATCGATGCACGAAAGTCACCTGTGAAAATTGCTTTACAGATTGAATTCTTTAATAAAGGAGAACATCCCAATAGCATACCGCCTTTTGTAGCTCAAGATGTTTCACAGTCTAAAGAAATTGCAATTATTGGTGCAGGTCCTGCAGGTTTATACGCTGCCTTACGCGCTATTGAAGGAGGTCTTAAGCCTATTATTTTTGAACGCGGTAAGGATGTAAGAGCCCGCAGGAGAGATCTGGCTGCTATCAACAAAGAACACCTTGTCAACCCAGAATCAAATTACTGTTTTGGCGAGGGCGGCGCTGGAACTTATTCGGATGGCAAACTCTATACTCGTTCTAAAAAAAGAGGTAACGTACTTAAAGCCTTGGAGTGGTTGGTGCATTTTGGTGCTGTACCTGAAATTTTGGTAGATGCACACCCGCATATTGGCACCAATAAATTACCCAAGATTATTACGCAGATACGCGAGGCTATTATAGCGGCAGGAGGAGAGGTTCGTTTTGAGCATAAGTTGACAGATATCAAAGTGAAGAATGATGCCATAGCAGGTATAGAAATTAATGGCAGTACCTGGCACTCTTTTGATACGGTTATATTAGCAACAGGTCACTCGGC
>CAZJWI010000189.1:0-2724 GCA_964549485.1 uncultured Flavobacteriaceae bacterium | reverse complement strand
GGTTTAATCGTCGCTAAGCATTGCTCGCCACCCCATTTAGATTTGCGGCATAAAAAGGTAAGGAAAGCCTAGTGGAAGTTTTTGAAAACGGCTCGCTGTGGCAAGTGTTTATAAAATAGTCTTGTAAATACAAGGCTTTGTGGGTTATATCGTCGCTAAGCATTGCTCGCCACCCCATTTAGATTTGGGGCATAAAAAAAGGCGGAAAGCTCCACCTTTTTTTGCCCCAAATCTACCATGAACTTAACCTACTTATGCTATGGCTTTGCTAATATATACGGTTATTTTTAGCACGCCCTATCTTTTAGACCAACAGCACAATTTTTAGACGAAATACACAAATTTTAGTTCGATTTGTGATTTTATTAAGAGCAAAAGGCTAATTAATAGGCTCTTGCTTTGTTACCTTCCATATAATTAATAAAGGCGCGATTCACGACTCTGTGGCCTCCGTGGGTAGGATAGTCTCCTGTAAAATACCAATCTCCTAAATTTTTAGGACAGGCTTTGTGTAGGTTTTCTACGGTTTGATAAATAATATCTACTTCAACGGTAACGGTGTCGTCTATGAGCAATTCGGCAATTTTGGCCGAGATCTCACTATCTGTAAAAGGAGCATAGATCTCTTTGACAAAGTTTTGTACGTGTTTGTCTTCTAATTCGGTTTGACTTTTACATTTTTGGTACACCTGGTCTATTATATGAGCGCGCCCACTTTCCTTTAATAAAGCAATGGCCGCTCGAAAGGCGATAAAGTCTTCTAGTCGAGCCATATCAATACCATAACAATCTGGATATCTAATTTGAGGCGCAGACGATACGATAATAATCTTTTCAGGATTCAACCGAGCAAGCATTTTAATAATGCTTTTTTTCAAGGTAGTACCTCTTACAATACTATCGTCTATGATAACGAGTTTGTCTTGAGGCTGCACTACACCATAAGTCACATCATATACATGTGCAACTAGGTCATCTCTACTACTGTCTTCGGTAATAAAGGTGCGTAGTTTGGCGTCTTTTATTGCGATTTTTTCGGTGCGTAGTCTTCGTGCTAAGATCTGTTCAATCTGCTGCTTATCAAGCCCTTCTTTGGCCGCCAAAATTTCTTCTCCTTTTTGACGATTCAATTCGTCTTGAGCCGCTTCAACCATACCATAAAATGAAGTTTCGGCGGTATTAGGAATAAAACTAAATACCGAATTTTTGGTGTCGTGATTAATGCTTTTTAAAACCTCTGGCATTAGAAGACGTCCTAGCATCTTACGCTCTTTATAGATCTCGGCGTCAGAACCTCTTGAAAAGTAAATACGTTCAAAAGAACAGGCTTTTCGCGTAAGCGGTTCTATAATTTGATGGATAGTAAGTGCTCCATTTTTCTTGATCACTACAGCCGCACCCGGATCTAATTCTTTGACCTCTTCAAAAGGTACATTAAAGGCTGTTTGAATTACTGGCCGTTCGCTAGCCACCACGGCAACCTCCTCGTCTTCGTAAAAATAGGCAGGACGAATACCGGCAGGATCTCTTAAAACAAACGCATCACCGTGACCCAACAAACCTGCCATGGCATAACCACCATCCCAGTCTTTTGAAGCGCGTTTTAATATTTTGGCCACTTTTAAACGCTCGGCAATTTTTGGAGATGCCAGTTGTTTATTGTAACCCTCTTTTTTAAGTTTCTTGTAAAGTTTGGACACTTCATCATCCAGAAAGTGACCAATTTTTTCCATTACTGTAATGGTATCGGCATGGTCTTTTGGATGTTGTCCTAGCGATACGAGTTTGGCAAATAACTGACTCACATTGGTCATATTAAAATTACCAGCAACGATCAAGTTGCGGTGCATCCAATTGTTTTGTCTTAAAAAGGGGTGGACGCTCTCTACACTATTTTTTCCAAAGGTACCATAACGCACATGCCCTAGAAGCAATTCGCCTATATAAGGCACATTTTTCTTTTGCCATGCTACATCATCCTTTTTGTCAGGATTAGAACTCATGGCTTCGTTAATACGGCCGTTAATTTGAGCAAAGATATCCTGTATAGGTTGTTGTGCTATAGAGCGCTGTCGCGAAATATACCGCTCGCCCGGCGCCATGTCTAATTTGATACTGGCAAACCCAGCGCCATCCTGTCCTCGGTTGTGCTGTTTTTCCATCATCAAATACATCTTATTGACCCCATAAAAGGCAGTCCCGTATTTTTCTTTATAGAATGACAATGGTTTTTTTAGCCTGATTAAGGCTATTCCACATTCGTGTTTGATCGCATCGCTCATAGAAGGTAAAACAAAAACGCCTCAAAAATTGAGGCGTGGGTTATTATGATAATTCTATTTCAAATTGTGTTAGTTGCTGAAATTGTTTCAGTCTTTCTTTTATCTCGGAGGTAGTAAGCGACTCCAGACGCTCAGTACCAAATTTTTCTACGGCAAATGAGGCCAGACAAGAACCGTAAATCAATGCTTTTTTCATATTCTCAAAGCTAATATCGCCACTTTGTGCCAAAAATCCTGCAAATCCACCAGCAAATGTGTCACCAGCTCCAGTAGGATCAAAAACTTCTTCTAAAGTAAGAGCTGGCGCAAAAAAGATTTGCTCGTCGTGAAATATAAGGGCTCCGTGCTCACCTTTCTTAATAACGACATAGGCAGGACCCATCTCATGTATTTTGCGTGCGGCTGTTACCAAAGAATATTCCCCACTTAATTGACGCGCTTC
>CAZJWI010000188.1:0-4089 GCA_964549485.1 uncultured Flavobacteriaceae bacterium | reverse complement strand
GGTAATCATTAAAGAGATTGATGGTGTTAAATGTGAGCCAGTAGAAGAGTTGACCATTGATTTACCAGAACACGTTTCTGGTAGGGCGGTAGAATTTGTAACCATGCGAAAAGGCGAAATGCTTTCTATGGAAGCCAAGGGCGACCGTATGGTTATTGAATTTTTAATACCCTCTCGTGGAATTATTGGTTTGCGTAATCAACTCTTGACGGCTACAGCTGGTGAAGCCATTATGGCACACCGTTTTAAGGAGTATCAACCTATGAAGGGTGAAATTCCTGGACGTATCAATGGTTCTCTGGTATCTATGGAAAATGGTAATGCCATTCCTTACTCTATAGATAAGCTTCAGGATCGTGGTAAATTCTTTGTCGATCCGGGAGAAGATATTTACGAAGGCCAGGTTATTGGAGAAAATAGTCGTCAGGATGATATGACAGTGAATATCACAAAGACCAAAAAACTATCCAATGTGCGTTCGTCTGGGGCAGATGATAAGGCAAAAATAGTACCGGCAATTAAGTTCTCCTTAGAAGAAGCTCTGGAGTATATTCAAAAAGATGAATATGTAGAGGTAACCCCTAACTTTTTGAGGTTGCGTAAAGTATTTTTGAAAGAAGTAGATCGCAAACGAAATAAGATCACTTAAGCTTAGCCTATTACAATAGCAACCCTTGGTAGAGATATCAAGGGTTTTTTTATGGACAAAAACCCCTGATTAGCCTTGTTTCTTTAAGCCGAGAATACTAAAAAAGATGCTAAATAAAATGATCTGTACGCCCAGAAGTAAAAGCATAACAGCAGGGATAACCACTCTAAGGGTATTACTGTTGGTAATATCCCCAAAATTGATGGTATGCCAGCTCCAGTATGCATAAATACTAAGTCCAATAGCCAAGAGTATAAAACTGGTCCCTAAAAGTAAACCTCTTTCTAAAGAGATATTCTTAAAGAGACGATCGTATTTCTTTGATTTGGGTAATAATCCATTCTCTACCGTATACACCTTTGTAAGACCGTAAAACAATAGCAATTGGAACCCGATCAAAAATAATCCGCTACTAAATAGCAAGGTGTGCACATCAAAGGTTACTCCGCCTATAGTTATAGGTTGAATCACTAGTAGTACCGATATGAGCAAACCGACTCCCATCAATAGGATACTTGGTATAAGGAACAACCACTGCGGGCTATAGAGTAGTAAAAAACGCAAATGCCTCCAACCATCTGGCCAGGTATTAAGGTGGGGAGGACGAGAGCGTCCATCAGGAGATAGCACCGTGGGAACTTCTGTGATCTTTAAATTTTTAAGGCTGGCTTTGACAATCATTTCTGAAGCAAATTCCATCCCGCTGGTTTTTAATTCCATCTGTTCAAAGGCGCTTTTGCTAAAACCACGCAAACCACAGTGGAAATCACCTATTTTGGCTTTAAAGAATAGCCTACCTATAAAAGACAAAACCGGATTACCCAAGTACTTGTGTAAAAATGGCATGGCTCCTTTTTTAATACCTCCTTTAAAACGATTACCCATCACCAAATCATAACCTTCTCTCAACTTTTCGAGATATGGCATTAGGGAGTTAAAATCATAGCTGTCGTCGGCATCGCCCATGATGACATAGGTACCTTTGGCTGCGGTAATTCCGCCTTTCAGGGCATTGCCGTAGCCTTTTAATGGCACCGCGACCACGCGAGCACCCAGGGAGGTAGCAATTTGTTGTGAACCGTCGCTACTCCCGTTATCTGCAATAACCACCTCTCCTACAACTGCCTCACGTTCAAAAAAGGCCTGTGCTTTTTGGATACAAATGGCCAAAGTTTCGGCTTCATTTAAACAGGGCATAACTACGGAGAGCTCTGGTGTCATATACGAGGTATTAATTTGCGCAAGGTAAGGATGACAATCAAAAAGGCAATAAAGTAATTGTAAAACAAATATCGCTCAATAGAGTGACAGGCAAAGCCCACAAGTAGGGCATTACTCAAGATAAGCGTACTTCCCAAAAGTATAAAAGCATTATGTGCCGAATATCGCCTTAATACCCGCCAGGCACTGTAGACTAAAACCCCAATAAAAAAGAGTAGCGAGAGTATAGACTTAAATCCTTCGAGTATACCCTCAAAATAGACACTCCAGTATGCAGCTGTATTTTGACTAATTAATATGGGCAATAGGGCCTTGCTTGCCTGTTCTGTTCTTATAGCATTGAGATGTTCTTTGCCTTCTTTATCTAAGAAATACGCGCGTCCTTTGTCGTGTAAATTCTGATTACAGATCATCGGAAAATGATCGTGAAAATTTTCATATTGCATACGACTATCTCCCATAGTTTTTGCTCTGGTATAGCCTAAACTATCGATAGTGGCGTAAGATTGGACAAACAGATGTTTGTAATCAGGATTAGAAATCGCACTACTGTCTTGCCATTTGGCCACAAATAGTGGCAGAGTTACAGCGTTGACATAACTATATGGGGTGCTTACAAAATAACCATGTACCACCTTGTGAAAACTACTGTCCAGACCTTTGACCAAAAAAGGAAGTAGCGCTAAGAGTAAGAAGTGCTTGAGGTTAGTCCATTTTAAAATATGTTTCTTTTTGTGAAAAAGAAAAACCACAGCAATTATGGGCGTCATAATGATAAACTGCCCTCGCGTAAGACAGAGCATGATAAAAGCCAAGGCCAGCCAAAGTAATTGCCGCTGTTTTTTTCTAAAAAGAAAATCGATGGCAAAACTGATAACCATTAGGTATAGTGGATAGGCTAAGCCCTCTGAAGCCAAATTTGAACCTACGTATAAAGGTGGGAAGTAGGGAGCAGCCAAAATAAGGAGCATGACCAGGCGCACAGGGCGTGATAGTGAAAAGACGTGAGAACAACGATCATAGACCACACGAATAGCGATATATCCAATGACTAGTTGAAATAAAACCACAAATACCCCAAATGAATCACGACCCAAAATAAAATCAAACCCCCTCAAAACCAGAGAGTATACAGGAAACCGATGGATAGGCACACTATAATAACTATAGGTGTCAGGTGACCAGATGGGGGCTACCAAGAACAACACCGCTCCAAATGCAAGCCATAGCAATATAAAGAGCCCCCTGTCAAATCTGGAGCTTTTTTTCTCTGCAAGAAAGCGTGTGAACAATGGATATCGTTTTAAAACGTTGTGAAGTAGGGCTAAAATTAAAAATAATTTTAGTTTTACATCACACAACCAAGAACAATTTTCTGAATACAGCAGCCACATATAACAGCCTTAGCGTAATCCCTTATACTTCAAATCTCAAACAAGAATGGGATCAATTTGTCGACAAGGCGATCAATGCTACTTTTCTCTTTAAACGCGATTTTATAGAATATCACCAAGATCGTTTTGAAGATGCATCACTACTATTGTATAAGAAGGAGCAATTGATGGCTGTATTGCCAGCCAATAGGGTTGATGATGCCTATTACAGTCATCAGGGTTTGACCTATGGTGGCTTAGTGCTTTCGCGAAAAGCAAAACTCACAGATGTCATTCAATTCTTAAAACAACTCTTAGTCTATCTCGAACAAAACGATATAAGGCAATTGCATTTGAAACAGTTACCTGTTTTCTATGGGCAACAACCTGGTGAAGCTCTTGATTATCTCGCATTTGTATGTCGGGCTCAAACGATCAGAGTCGATGTTGCTTCTGTGATTGATAATAGACGCCCGCTCGGAATACAGTCAAACAGACGTGAAGGGATAAAAAAGGCATTGCGCGCTCAATTAGACATCAAAGAAACGACAGATTTTACAGCTTTTTGGAATGAGATCTTATTGCCTAATCTCGCCCAACGACACCATGCCAGTCCAACTCACAGTCTTGAAGAGATACAACATTTGCACGCCCGCTTTGCTGATAACATTGCCCAATTTAATGTGAGTTATCAGGGTAGGGTCGTTGGGGGCGCAACTATTTTTGAGACAGATACCACGGCTCATGTGCAGTATATATCTTCAAATTCACAAAAGCAAGCGCTCGGAACCTTAGACTTTTTATTTGATTATTTAATCAACACCCGATATAAGCATAAAGACTATT
>CAZJWI010000187.1:0-4468 GCA_964549485.1 uncultured Flavobacteriaceae bacterium | reverse complement strand
TACTTTGCTAGTAACCTAGAAAATAACAATATGTCAAAAATACTAATCATTGAAGATGAAGCAGCTATAAGAAGAGTGCTATCCAAAATTCTATCAGAAGAGAGTAAAGCCTATGAGGTAGAAGAAGCCGAGGATGGCTTGGCTGGTATTAATAAAATAAAGGAAGAAGATTACGACTTGGTATTATGTGATATCAAAATGCCAAAAATGGATGGTGTTGAGGTTTTGGAGGCAGTCAAAAAATTAAAACCAGAAATCCCTATGGTTATGATTTCTGGTCACGGAGATTTAGACACCGCTGTTAATACTATGCGCCTAGGTGCCTTTGATTATATTTCAAAACCGCCTGATCTCAATCGTTTGCTCAATACGGTACGCAATGCCTTAGACCGAAAAAATCTAGTGGTCGAAAATACCCTGCTCAAGAAAAAGGTGAGCAAGAAGTATGAAATGATAGGCGAAAGTAAAGCGATTCATCATATCAAGGATATGATAGAGAAGGTGGCAGCTACCGATGCTCGTGTGCTAATCACTGGGCCTAATGGTACTGGTAAAGAATTGGTGGCGCATTGGTTGCACGAAAAGAGTGATCGCTCCAAGGGTCCCTTAATTGAAGTCAATTGTGCGGCCATACCTTCCGAACTCATAGAAAGTGAACTCTTTGGTCACGTCAAAGGGGCTTTCACATCTGCCAATAAAGATCGCGCTGGTAAATTTGAAGCAGCCAATGGCGGCACTATTTTCCTGGACGAGATAGGAGACATGAGTCTTTCGGCACAGGCCAAGGTATTGCGCGCCTTGCAAGAAAGTAAGGTGCAACGCGTGGGTAGTGACAAAGACATTAAAGTAGACGTACGTGTCGTGGCTGCAACCAATAAAAATTTAAAAGAAGAAATTGACCAGGGTAGATTTAGAGAAGATTTATACCACAGATTGGCGGTTATTTTAATTAAGGTACCTGCCCTGAACGATCGCAGAGAAGATATTCCTATGCTCATTGAGCATTTTGCAAAGAAGATCTCGCAAGAACAAGGTACTGCACAAAAGGGATTTGCCGCAGCTGCCATTAAGTTATTGCAAGAGTATGATTGGACTGGAAATATTCGTGAATTGCGCAATGTAGTAGAGCGCTTAATCATCCTGAGCGGGGCCGAAGTTTCAGAGAATGATGTTAAGCTCTTTGCGAGTAAGTAGCTATTTTAACACTAATGTTGCGTTTTGTTGTGTACATAACTCGTATTTTTAGTTATATTTATAATCTTAACTTAAATATCAAATTATGAAAAAAATTACTTTTTGCGCGCTAGCCATGCTAGGGTTTGGATTTACTACAACAGCTCAAACTACGGTTACCGCAGCTACTACGGGAGATTTCCCAACTGAGGTATACTCCCAACGCGCCGAGTCTCAAGCTCCTTGTGATCAAGAAGAAGTGAGCAATAACTTTGAAAATGGATTTGGTAATACCAATAATGGTGTCACCGTTGCAGATGACATTACTGTTGCCGATGGTGAAATCTTCACCGTTGAGGACGTTACCGTAAATATGATTAATAACGGTGGATACAATACCGTTACAGTAGAGTTCTATGAAGATCTTGGTGGTTTGCCAGGCGCTTTAGTAGATAGTCAAGTAATTGTTCCAGATAGCCAAGATCAAATTGGTGTTGCTTTTGGTAGAGAAGTAAGAGAAGTAGTACTAGAACTAGACGATGATGTTGTTTTAGAAGGTCAAGATGGTTCAGACACTACCTATTGGGTAGCTATTACTACGCCTGATCCAGTAGATCCTGCTTCAGATTCATTCTGGGAAACTCAAACGACGTCTACTTCGGCAATAACTTGTGCATTTTCTGTAGACAGTGGTATTACTTGGAGTAATATCTCTAACGGAAATGCCCTTCCTCCTGCAGCTGTTTTTCTTGTAGAGGGAGAGTGTGATCCTCTTTTAAGTGTTGATGATAATGCTTTAGCTAACCTATCAGTTTTCCCTAATCCTGCTCAGGATGTAGTGACCATTGATACTAAAGGACAGTTTGAAGTAAAGAGTGTTGTTGTATATGACATCTTAGGAAAAAGAAGTTCTGTTTCTTTTACTGGAAATACAGTAGACATGACAAATTTAAATGCTGGTTTATATATCTTAGAAGTAACTACTACCAATGGTGAAGTAGGGACTTATAAAGTAGTAAAGCAGTAATTTACAGTTTATATCATTTTTTGAAAAACTCCCAAACGGGAGTTTTTCTTTTTTTATCTTCGATACAATCACATTTCTAAATGCTAAGATTTATGAATCCATTACAACAGGTGAGTCCAACTATACAACTTAAAGATTTCCCTACAATGGTGGAGACGACAGCCAGTAAAAAAGAACTGGAAAAATCACTTAAAGATGTAAGAAAGAAATTAGGTAAGCTACAGGATAAACTCTACGCCCACGGCAAATACAGTGTGCTAATTTGTCTACAAGGTATGGATACGGCTGGTAAGGATAGCCTTATTAGAGAAGTGTTTAAAGATTTTAATGCTCGAGGGGTCGTTGTGCATAGTTTTAAAGTTCCAACCGAAATCGAATTAAAACACGATTACCTATGGCGTCATTATTTGGCGCTCCCAGCACGGGGAAAATTTGGGGTTTTTAACAGAACGCACTATGAAAATGTTCTGGTCACCCGAGTTCACCCTGAATATATCTTAGGAGAGCATCTTCCGCATATCAATAGTTTGGAAGATATAGATGAGGCCTTTTGGGAGCAACGATTTGATCAGATCAATAATTTTGAGCAGCACCTGGCACAAAATGGAACCTTGATCTATAAATTTTTTCTTCACCTTTCAAAGGATGAACAAAAAAACAGACTACTTAGAAGACTTGACAAAAAGGAAAAGAACTGGAAATTTTCGGCTGGTGATCTCAAAGAACGCAAATTGTGGGATCGCTATCAAGAATGTTATCAAGATGCGATCAATAAGACCTCAAAGCCACACGCACCTTGGTATGTGGTTCCTGCCGATAGTAAGCCCGCTGCACGTCTAATGGTGGCACAAACGCTATTGGATAGTTTAGAAACCTATACCGATATCAAAGAACCCGAGCTCGATCAGGAAACTGCAGCAAATATTGAACTTTATAAACAACAATTACAAAATGAATAAGAACCTTATACTTCTGTTCTTTACCGCATTTGTTCTGTCAAATGGCGCTTTCGCGAAAGCGCAACAAACCGACTCTATACAAGTGCGTAAAATTTATGACGCCGCCTTAACTCAAGGGCATAGTTATCAATGGTTAGATTATTTGTCTAATCAAATTGGATCTCGCCTTAGTGGGAGTTCTGGAGCCGAAAAAGCTGTAGCATGGACAAAGGCGCAACTCGATAGTATAGGTTTGGACAAAGTATGGTTGCAACCAGTAATGGTGCCCAAATGGGTAAGAGGCACACCAGAGTTTGCCTATATAGAAACAGGTATTGGGGAGACCACACAGGTGCCTATTTGCGCCTTGGGTGGTTCTGTAGCTACCCCTAATGGCGGTATTAAAGCGCAAGTGGTAGAAGTGATGGGTATAAAAGAACTACAAGCGCTTGGAGAAGAAAAGGTAAGCGGTAAGATTGTCTTTTTTAACAGGCCTATGCAAGATGAACTTATTGAGACTTTTATAGCCTATGGCGGTTGTGTAGATCAGCGCTATGCCGGAGCTATGGAAGCGGCCAAACTTGGTGCAGTAGGTGTATTAGTGCGTTCTGTAACACATAGTATTGACGATTATCCGCATACCGGGTCAATGTCTTATGGTGATTTGCCAGCTAGCCAGCGTATACCGGCGGCTGCCATTAGTACCAAGGGTGCTAACTTATTGAGTACGCTTCTCGCTCTAAATCCGGATACCAAGTTTGCCTACTCGATGTTTTGTAAAAACTATCCAGATGTACAGTCCTATAACGTAATTGGAGAAATTACTGGTAGCGAGTACCCCAATCGATATATGGTAGTAGGTGGGCATTTGGACTCTTGGGATTTGGGAGACGGCTCTCATGATGATGGAGCAGGCGTGGTTCAGAGCATGGAAGTGCTGCGTTTGATGAAAGTGATTGGTTACAAACCCAAACACAGTATTAGAGTGGTGCTATTTATGAATGAAGAAAATGGTTTAAGAGGTGGGCGCGCCTATGCCGAAAGCGTCAAGCGTAAAAATGAAAAGCACGTATTTGCTTTAGAAAGCGATGCAGGTGGTTTTACCCCTAGAGGATTTTCTTTTGATAGTGATGATCGCAATTTTAATCAAGTACTATCATGGAAACCGCTATTTGCCCCTTATTTGATTCATTATTTCGCTCAAGGCGGAAGTGGTGCCGATATTGGGCCACTAAAAACAGTATCAGAGGGTGTGGTATTGGCAGGATTACGACCTGATTCTCAGCGCTATTTTGATCATCACCATGCAGCCAATGACACTTTTGACGCT
>CAZJWI010000186.1:0-3999 GCA_964549485.1 uncultured Flavobacteriaceae bacterium | reverse complement strand
GTCATCAATACCTGCCACTCCACTCAGACCAAAGCTGCAACTATGGCTATCGCCAATCATCACGGGCCGGTATATCTACGCTTTGGAAGACCTAAAGTGGCTAATTTTACTCCAGAAGATCAACATTTTGAAATTGGCAAGGCTGTGCATCTTCAAGAAGGAACTGATGTTACTATTGTAGCAACAGGTCACTTAGTATGGGAAGCCTTAGAAGCTGCCAAGACGCTACATGAAGACGGAATTAGTGCGGCTGTGATTAATATTCACACCATAAAGCCTTTGGACGCCGAGGCTATAATCGAGTCTGTTAAGACTACAGGCTGCGTAGTAACCGCCGAAGAACACAACTTTTTAGGAGGGCTTGGAGAGAGCGTAGCAAGAGAACTTGCGCTAGCGCATCCTGTACCTCAGGAATTTGTTGCTACTCAAGACACCTTTGGCGAAAGCGGTACACCTGCAGAGCTAATGGAAAAGTATGGTCTAAACGCCGAAGCTATTACAAAAGCTGCCAAAAGAGTGATAGCGAGAAAATAAGTCAAATACATTTACGTTAGTATTATAACTCATAAAGGCAGAATTGTTTGATTCTGCCTTTTATTTTTGTTTATAACATTAAAATCAGTACTTATGAAAAAATTAATGATTGCTGTATTATTCTTAACGGGTATTACAGCTGTAGGACAGAGCTCTCATTTTGGGATAAAGGGTGGACTTAACTTTGGATCGACCGGAGAATTGTCAGGGATTTTTGACAGACCAATCAATGCTGATAATAAAGTAGGTTATCATCTTGGGGCTTTTGGTCATGTAGACTTTCTAGGCTTGTTTCTACAACCAGAAATTATATACACCAGACTCAATAGTGAATATGAACGCTCAGGAACCACCGCAGACTACAATTTATCAAAACTAGATATACCTGTACTGTTGGGACTTGATGTCTTAGGACCTTTAAATATCAAGGCCGGCCCTTCTTTTCAGGTTGTGCTCAACAACGACTTGGAAGGCGTAGGAGTGGATGTAGAAAAGCCTGAAAATACCTTTACAGTAGGCTATCAATTAGGGGTTGGTGTTACCTTGGGGCAATTAGGTCTTGATCTGCGTTATGAAGGTGCTTTTCAAGAAAATGAAACCTTCGGAGATCAAACCCTACAAGATGCAGGATTTGTCTTAGATTCAAGACCTTCGCAATGGATTTTGAGTTTGTCTTATGCCTTTGACAGCAAATAATCCAAACCATAACAGCGCATAAAAAAAAGCCATTTCAAATAGAAATGGCTTTTTTAATGTTGTTCTTTATGTCTAATCAACTATCGGCATCCAGATAATCTGGGGTACCGTCGTTATCGGTATCAGGGAAGACGACCGTCCCGTCAGGTTCAATTTCTATTTCGTCAATCGTATCGATACCGTCACCATCATCATCGGTATCTAAATGATCTGGAGTACCGTCATTATCGGTATCCAAAAACCCTACAAAAACTGTATTTCCTTCTAAATCTACTTCTGTCAATACCTCAAGACTAGTCAGTACACCGTCATTTTCGTCATTTGGATCTCTAAAGTTAGGTACAGCATCGCCATCGGTATTATCCTCTTCCTGATCAAATAAGAATCCATTGTCATTTACATCCTCCAATATAGAAGGAATAAAATCGTTATCATGATCGGCTTGATCGGCGAGTAAGGTGTCGTAGGTAAAGACCAAGTTGGCATATAATCCAATAGACGAATTGGCCGGAGGTGCTGCATAATAAGCCACCCCACTTGGCATAAATACCGCGCCAATACCATAATCCTGCTCAAAGGTAGTTGTCCCGTCAGGATTAACCATAAATCCAGAGCCAGGCTTAGATCCAGCCACTCCTTTGGCAAACCCCTCGATGGTACTTACCAAATCTAACCAAATAGGACTGGCCGTGCTGTCAAAGACCTCTCCATATATTTTTTGCCCGCTAAAAGATAAAAAGGTAGAATCGGCAAAAGTGGGAACAAACTCTCCAACTCCTTCTCTAGCAGTTAAGATATAAATGGTTTGATCTGTCTCTACACGATTAAACGTCTTGGTGGTTACCTGATCAATTAGAGGTGTTTTATCTGCATTGTCATTGGCAATGGTGTCAAAAACTATTTTATAATCAAAATCTGCTGGAGGATTAGCAAACTCTTCATAATTGTAAAAGTGGGTTTGCAAATACTCACGTATAAGCTGATCATCTTCGGCAGCTTGTTCGCCACGATCACGCAACGGTATAGCTTCTGGCCCATCATCATCATTTGGACAAGCCGTACATACTAATAATACCGCAATTAATCCAAGGTAATTTTTAATATTCATGTTTTAAATTTTGAAGGCGCAAGATACAATTTTGACGTATTTTAGCGCTATTCTACTGTTAGATTAACGCGCTTTTAAGCAAAATTATATGAGGGTCGATAAATATTTGTGGTGTATAAGATATTATAAGACGAGATCTATAGCTACAGCAGCTATCAAAAAAGGGCATGTCAAGGTTAATGGTGCCGTTGTCAAACCATCCAGAGAGGTCTATGCCACAGATCAAATATCGGTGCGCAAAAATCAGGTAGACTATCAGCTCATCGTTTTAGACACGCCAGATAGTCGTCTTGGCGCCAAATTAGTAGACATCTATAGAAAAGACATTACACCAAAAGAAAACTTAGAAAAACTAGAGCTTCTAAAATACTCCAAGGACTATTACCGTAAAAAAGGTACGGGAAGACCTACAAAGAAGGATCGCAGAGATATCGATGAAATTTATGAAAACGACGACTTCTTTAGCAATGATGAAGAAGAATAAGCGTATATTTTAATTTACCTTTGTGACTTAGTTTTGTACCTATGAAAGTTAAACTAGATAAAATACTTGATCATCAGGCCATAGGGCATAAAACCCGACGTATTGCCTATCAAATTTACGAGAGCAATGTAGCCGAAAAAGAGATCGTCCTGGCTGGGATTGCAGATAATGGCTATAAATTTGCAGAGCGCTTAGCCCAAACCCTAGAAGAAATCTCGCCTATCAAAGTGATTTTGTGCAAGGTATCGATGAACAAGAAAGATCCTCTTGGCACGGTGACTACCTCCTTAGACCCTAGCGCCTATACCAACAAATCGGTTGTTTTAATTGACGATGTACTCAATTCGGGAACGACCTTGGTCTATGGTGTCAAACACTTTCTAGAAGTACCGTGAAAACGTTTTAAGACAGCTGTACTCATCAATAGGAATCACAAAAAATTTCCAGTCAAAGCAGATTTTAAGGGTGTGTCCTTGAGCACCTCGCTTAACGAATCGGTTAAAGTGAGTTTTCGCAAAGGCAATGACATGGCTGTATTAGAATAAACGCGATACGATGGCTTCTACTACCGTATCTACAGTATCATCTGGGCCTACTTTTATTCGTTTGTCTGCCTGATTGTAAAAATAGGAGCGCTCAAAAAGATGTTTGCGCACAAAGGTTTCTAAGTCTTCATAAGATTCAAATCTAGCCAATAGAGGCCTTCCCGATCGCGCTTCCCACAATCGTTTGCCCAATTCATCTACAGCTACATTTATATAAACCGTTTGAATATCTGGTTTTTGCAAAAGTGCCATGGCGTTACCGTAACAAGGCGTACCGCCTCCCAAGGCTATTACATGCTTTTGAAGGTTGCTATCAACTAATTCTTGAAGATAAAAGGCTTCTTTTTTTCTAAAATATATTTCGCCATGAGCGTCAAAAATAGCCGAGATAGACTTAGATTCTTTGGCAGCGATATAATTGTCAAAGTCAATAAAGCGATAACCAAGACGACTAGCCAATTGGGAACCTATAGTCGATTTTCCCGACCCCATATATCCTAATAGAAAAATATTCATGTGCTAAACTTTTGAAAAACAAAGGTATTCGGTTCTGAGAAAATAAAGTCAAAAATAATTTTAAAAAGGCTTGTAGAAATTAATTAAATGGCTGTATATTTGCACCCGCATTCAGG
>CAZJWI010000185.1:0-2807 GCA_964549485.1 uncultured Flavobacteriaceae bacterium | reverse complement strand
TTTTGATAGGTGAAAATTTTATGAAAACCGAAGACCCTGGTGCCAGCGCCGCTCAATTTATCCAATCACTCCTAGATCGTAATGCCTCCTAAAAAGATCGTGCTATGCAATTAAAAATTTGCGGAATGAAACACAATACCCAACAGGTCGCGGCCTTGTCTCCTGATTATTTGGGTTTTATTTTCTATGAGAAAAGCCCACGTCATTTTGATCAAGCCCCACCTGAGCTAGCATCATCTATACAAAAAGTGGGGGTATTTGTTGACGCAACTCCCGCTTTCGCGAAAGCAAAGACAGCCCAGTTTGGATTGGATGTATTACAATTACACGGAGACGAAAGTCCTGCCTATCTAAAAGCCTTGAAAAAACAAGTAAAGGCAAAATTTTGGAAGGTTTTTAGCGTTGGTCAAGATTTCAATTTTGACCTATTAGCCCCCTATGAAGGATTGGCAGATGCCTTTCTCTTTGACACCAAGGGCTCAAACAAAGGGGGAAACGGCTATTGCTTTGACTGGTCCATTTTAGAGAACTATCCTTCGCAAACGCCATTTGTATTAAGCGGTGGTATTGGACTTGCAGAAATAACTGCTTTAAAAGCATTTCAAAAGCGAGACTTACCCTTGCTGGCTATTGATGTCAATAGCCGTTTTGAAACAAAACCCGGACAAAAAAATATTGAACTACTCAAAGAATTACAACAGCAGTTGCGTTAAGCCTGCTCCTCATTGAAAAACTTGTTGCTATGAAAAATAAACAAATGACATACCATGCCAATGACAAGGGATACTACGGTGATTTTGGCGGTGCCTTTATACCCGAAATGCTCTATCCCAATGTAGAAGAATTGCGTTCTCAATATGTCGAAATAATGAATGAGCCTTCTTTTAAACAGGACTTTCAAAATCTTTTGAGAGATTACGTAGGACGCCCTACTACTTTGTATATTGCAACGCGCTCTAGCAAAAAATACAATACTAACATTTATCTCAAACGCGAAGACCTATGTCATACCGGTGCACATAAGGTCAATAATACCATTGGTCAAATCCTCATGGCCAAGCGTCTTGGTAAGCATCGTATTATTGCAGAAACTGGGGCAGGACAACACGGGGTAGCTACTGCTACTGTATGCGCTTTAATGGGCTTAGAATGTATTGTATATATGGGTGCTGTCGATATAGAACGCCAGGCGCCTAATGTGGCTCGAATGAAGATGCTAGGGGCTCAGGTGCGCCCTGCCACTTCGGGTAGTCGCACGCTCAAAGATGCGACAAACGAAGCCATTAGAGATTGGATTAACAATCCAGTAGACACCCATTACATCATAGGGTCTGTTGTTGGACCTCATCCTTATCCAGACATGGTAGCCCGTTTTCAGGCAGTCATATCAAGTGAAACCAAAAAACAATTGCTCGAAAAAGAGGGTCGCCAAAATCCTGATTATGTCGTGGCTTGTGTAGGTGGTGGTTCTAACGCTGCCGGTTTATACTATCACTTTCTCGACAATCCTGATGTAGGTATTATTGCTGTAGAAGCTGCTGGCAAGGGTATAGATTCTGGAGAGAGTGCAGCTACTTCGGCATTGGGTAAAGAGGGAATTATACACGGAAGTAAAACCCTATTAATGCAAACCCCAGACGGGCAAATTACAGAACCTTACTCGATATCGGCAGGATTAGATTATCCAGGAGTAGGGCCTATGCACGCTCATCTATTTAGAAGCGGTCGTGGCGAATTTATTTCGGTAACAGATGCCGATGCCATGACGGCCGGTATCACATTAAGCAAATTAGAAGGTATCATCCCTGCTATAGAAACCAGCCACGCCTTAGCCATTTTTGAAACACGTTCTTTTAAACCCGATGATGTGGTAGTCATTAACCTAAGCGGTCGAGGTGATAAAGATCTCAATACCTATATCGATTATTTTAATTTATAAGCCCTACTGCCCCTGTGGCGATACCTGTAAGCAAAAACTACTATGAATAGAATACATAAAAAATTACAGCAAGATAAAAAACTACTCAGCATCTATTTTACCGCTGGCTACCCCAATCTTGAGGATACGCTTCCCATTTTAAAACAGCTTCAAGATAGCGGAGTGGACATGGTCGAAATAGGTTTGCCCTTTTCTGACCCCCTGGCAGATGGCCCCACTATACAAGAAAGTAGTACCCAGGCCCTGCGCAATGGGATGACCACACAAAAACTATTTGATCAGCTCAAAGATGTCAGATCATCTATAGACATCCCACTTATCATTATGGGGTATTTCAACCCTATGTTACAATACGGAGTTGAGGCCTTTTGTGCCCAATGTGCCCAAATTGGGATAGATGGTATTATTATGCCAGATCTTCCGCTAGCCGAATATGAATCTGCCTACAAACCCATTTTTGAAAAATACGGTTTGATTAATGTGTTTTTGATCACTCCTCAAACTAGCGATATCCGTATTAAACAAATTGATGCTGCCAGCGATGGCTTTATCTATATGGTTAGTAGTGCAAGTACCACAGGTGCACAAAGTGGTTTTGGAGAAAAAACACGCGCCTATTTTAAACGCATTGCCGCCATGCATTTGAACAATCCCCAAATTGTTGGTTTTGGAATTAGTAATGCTGAAACTTTTGAGACTGCCACTACCTATGCCAAAGGAGCCATCATAGGAAGCGCCTTTGTCAAACACCTCAACGCTCACGGGCGTGATAGTGTGGCTCAATTTATAAAGCCGCTTCGATAGAATAACAAGTATCTACTGAGCCCCATTAGTGTTTTATAGATTTTAACGCAATCCTAACAGCCTG
>CAZJWI010000184.1:0-3726 GCA_964549485.1 uncultured Flavobacteriaceae bacterium | reverse complement strand
AAATAATTTTAATTAAACATTCCATTTTCCTGTAAAACCAGGAGTGCAAAAGTACAATATATTATTTATACCGCAAATAGCAGTTGCATAATATTTTAGAGCCTATTTCTGGAAGGATTAAGTGGCGTGAGATTAAGTACTTATCATTTGCATTTTTGAGCTGCAATTTTGATCGTTTATGACGATCCTCTTACAGTTGTTACATCTGCTTTTAGAGTATCTAAAGACTGGTGTCAGGAGCGACTACATACTTAAATGATAGGTGTACATCTGTTAAAAGTGTTAATAAAACCATAAAAGCCCTGTTATTTTGTCACAGCATAGGATATTACGAGTCCTTACAGGCAAACACCTACCAATCATGTTTTCAATCAATCAATCTCGAGCAGTCATCGCGCTCTTTTTCTTCTTTGGGATAGGCTCTTCTACTTTGCTGGCACAACAATCACAGGTAGTTGACTCAACAAGTCTATATGAGAGACGGGTCTACACGACCCAAAAAATTCAAACCACCCCACCTACAATCGATGGTGATTTGACAGATCCAGCCTGGGATAGTGTAGTGTGGACCTCAGATTATGTAGAATTTGAACCTGATGTAGGGACCGATCCTACACAGCAAACCAAAATGAAAATCACCTATGATGACAAGAATCTCTATGTTGCATTTCGCTGTTACGAATCTGACCTGTCTAAAATTGAAAAACGTTTAGGGCGACGCGACGATTTTCCAGGAGATTGGGTAGAACTCAATATAGATAGCTATAACGATGATCGTACGGCCTTTTCATTTACAGCTTCTGTATCTGGTGTAAAAGGAGATGAATTTATCTCCAACAATGGTAATTTTGACGATAGTTGGAATCCGATATGGTATTTGGCTACCGCTCAAGACGACCAAGGATGGACCGCCGAGATGCGCATCCCTCTCAGTCAATTGCGGTTTGGTAATGAACAGGAACAAGTATGGGGTATACAATCTACCAGACGTTATTTTGCCAATGAGGAACGGTCCTTATGGCAACCCGTACCTGCAAATCCGCCAGGGTGGGTAAGTGAGTTTGGTGTATTAAGAGGTCTTAAAGGGCTCAAACCACAAAAGCAACTAGAAATTCAACCCTATGTAGTTGGTCAATTAGATACCTTCGAGGCCGAGGCAGGTAATCCTTTTCGCGATGGTCGCAATACCCGTTTAACAGGGGGGCTGGATGCCAAAATAGGGGTGACCAATGATCTCACTCTTGATTTGACGATCAATCCCGATTTTGGACAGGTAGATGCCGATCCTGGGGCTATTGCCCTTGATGGTTTTGAAATATTCTTTCAGGAGCGACGTCCATTTTTTGTCGAAAATAAAAGTGTGTTTGATTTTCGCGTAGGCGGAAATGCCGACAATGTCTTTTTTTCAAGAAGGATAGGGCGCACCCCACAGGGTAATGCAACTGGCGATCGGTCTAAAGGCGAATTTATTGATTTTCCCAACAATAGTACCATTCTGGGAGCTGCTAAGTTTAGCGGTAAAACAAAGGATGGTTGGACTATTGGTGTATTAGAAAGTGTTACAGCCAAGGAGTTTGCCGAGATCGCCTTAGACGATAGAGAAGAGATCACCCAACCGCTAGAAATGGACGGCAATTTGGGTACGGCTCGTAAAGATTTGGTAGAACCTTTGACCAATTATTTTGTAGGCCGCGTACAAAAGGATTTTAATGATAGAAATTCATTTATAGGAGGTATTTTCACGGCTACCCATCGCGATATGCAACCAGAGGTGTCTTTTCTTCACAAACAGGCATATACGGGAGGAATTGATTTTAATCACAATTGGAACGATCGCAAGTACTACCTATCTGGACGCGGTATTGTAAGTAGGGTAAACGGAAGTCCAGAGGCCATAAGCCGTACCCAAACCTCATTAACACATCTCTTTCAAAGGGTTGATGCCTCGCATGTGGCGGTCGATCCAACAAAGACCAGTCTCACTGGAAGTGGGGGCAATTTTGAAATTGGGCGAGGTCGTGGTGAGTGGCGTTATAATGTGGGTGGCAACTGGCGCTCACCAGAATTAGAACTCAATGATATTGGATTTCTACGTCAGGCCGATCAAATTAGACAGTTTGCCAATGTAAGACGTTTTTGGAATAAACCATCTTCCTGGTTTCGTCAGGCCAACCTTGGAGTAAGTCAATTTACAGAGTATGATTTTGAGGGTAACTACAACCGCATTCAGTACGAATTACAGGGCTATGTCAATTGGAAAAACAATTGGTGGTCAGAGTCTGGTATAGGACATAAACCAAGAATCTTTACCAATACCTTTTTAAGAGGTGGGCCAAGATGGCGATTTTCTGATGAGAACTTTGTGTTCTTGTTTTCAGGAACAGATTCAAGGAAGAAATTCTCTATGCACGCGGGTTATGTCTATTCTCAAGCGCAGCAAGATAACTTTTCATTTCAGCGGTATGTACTGCGATTTTTTTACCAGCCTCTTGATAATTTGAGCCTTTCGTTGATTAATGAATATGAGCAAAACCCCAATCAGACTCAGTATGTGACTCAGACCGACTTTGATGGTAGCCCGCGGTATATATTAGGAAATATAGATAATGAAAATTTAAGCATGACCTTACGGGTTAATTATAGCATCAATCCTAATCTAACCATTCAATATTACGGACAGCCATTTATATTTAAGGCCAAGTTCAACAAGTTCAATTATGTGAACAAGGCCGGTGCCGAAGACCTAAATCAACGCATCACTCGATTTGATGACAATCAAATCTCTTTTAACGATGGGGTTTATGCCGTCGATGAAGACACAGATGGTACTACAGATTACAGTTTTGGTGATCCTGATTTTAATTTTGTGCAATTTAGATCCAATCTGGTCTTGCGATGGGAATACATTCCTGGTTCCGAGCTCTTTTTGGTCTGGTCACAAGGTATAGAGGGAATAAGTGATATAGATAATGGTCTTTTTGATGCTGCCGAGAGCGTGGTCTTAGATCGTCAGATCAGAAATACATTTTTGGTCAAATGGACCTATAGATTTGTGTTGTAGATAATGTATTGATTTCTGTGTCCTCCCAACCGTCGTAAATCTCGCTTCACTTAATAGGACTAAGGCAAATGTGGTAATCGATAAACTGAGCTCATACGATGGGCATACCTCAGATATGGAGGAAAACTCTTGAGATCACTTATACAGTTTTAAAGTGATGGCTGGTCCTGCGAGCGCAAAGCAATTTAATGCGCCTCGAGCCAATTCTGACCTACCCCAACTTCTACATCCAAAGGTACGCTTAGACTAAAAGCCTGCTCCATTTCTGTTTTGATAAGCGTTTTCATGGTGTCCAGTTCATGGTTGGGAACATCAAACACAAGTTCATCGTGTACCTGCAAAAGCATTTTGGTCTTGTAATTACCCTCTTGTAGTTTTTTGTAAATATTAATCATCGCGATTTTGATAATATCGGCTGCACTACCTTGTATAGGGGCATTAACGGCATTACGCTCGGCAGCGCCTCTTACTACGGCATTTCCAGAATTAATATCTTTTAAATATCGCCTGCGATCCAGTACCGTCTTGACATAGCCGTGTTCTCTGGCAAAGTCTACCTGATCACTCATATAGTTTCTGAGTTTGGGATAGGTCTTATAGTAAGTATCGATCAATTCTTTGGCCTCAGAACGACTAAGATCGGTTTGATTGCTCAATCCAAAAGC
>CAZJWI010000183.1:0-22904 GCA_964549485.1 uncultured Flavobacteriaceae bacterium | reverse complement strand
TTTCATGATATAAACCCCAGCTGCTAAGTTGCTGATATCAACACTAGCTTTAGTGGTTGTTGAAATCACCGTTTTACCTGTAATATCATAAATAGCAATTTGCTTTTCTGAGTCTAGTCCTGTCGTGATCGTAATTACATCATTGGCAGGGTTAGGATATACACTCAATTGTGCTATACTGTTACTAGCTACCGACAAGTTTTCGTCTATATCGGCGGCATTACGAGCGGTAATAAAGTAATCTCCATTATTTCTTTCGGTAATAATACCTGAAATATTAACCATGTCTGTAGGTACATCACTGCCAATATAGTCGGCATCAAAGAAAGACGTTCTAAATACATAATCGCCGTTGGCTGTACTAATATCATAGGTCTCTCCAGTCTCCCAGGTAGTAAAAGTTGTGTTGTCAATAGTTGCACTTAAGATGCGTACATACTCAGACTCATAGTCATTAGGGTTTGCATTTAACTGATCTGGAGTTACATCTTGTGCTACTACTGCATTTCCAGTCGATGAAGGAGCGCCTGGATCTTCAAGAGGTACAAACTGTAACATCCCTTGGAAAGAACTCAGTGTACCGCGTAGCCCTGTAATACCATCACCAATAGCATAGGTGGTCGTAATTACAGTATCGTCATCATCGATTAAGATGGCTCCTGTAGCATCCTCTATAAACTTCTGACCTCTAAAATCCTGCTGATATGTCAAGATCGCTTCACCAGTCAATTCGTAGTCTACCCCTTCGGCGCTAGCGCGTAAGGTAGCAATATCGGCTACTGCGGTTTCCATAGCACAGGCCTGAGCGTTAATATTTTGAGTAAAATCACAAGAGGCACTGCTTACCGTCAATACGATAGTCGTATCTTCTTCAATACCAGTAATTGTAATTGTACCTGTTGCCTGAGTAGAAGGATCATCTCCTGAAATGGTGCCAGTGGCATCCAGTGTCAAGGTGTAAGTCTCTGTACCACCTCCTGTAAAGTCAATGGTTGCTGTTACTGTATCGATACCTGAAGTTTCGGCATCACAGGTGGTCATGATGTTGCTCAAGTCTAAAGGACAGTTCACACATGACGCATTTGCCGCCTTAGGTGTTGGTAAAGCCGGACAAAAGCTATCATCACTTTGGCGTTGTAATGATTCTGTATCTTTCATTCCATTTCCGTTTTCATCATATTGAGTGCTCAATCCCAAAGCTGCTTGTAAGGCTGTGTCAGGACCATCATTGGTTTCATAAACCATGGCATCAATTAGATTGGTCGTGGTAGGAGGAGTGTCTGCAGGAAAATCGGCTGGCGTACCCGTATAAATAGCTACAGCATCAGTTCCGTTTTGGATGATGTTATCTGGTCCAATTTCAATATCGGCATTTGGGAAACCATCATTGGCTAACAAAAAATAGCCGTTGGCATCTGTGGTAAAACCATCGAGATCGATCACATTATAAGAACCGTCTACGGCATTGTTTCCATTAAAGAAAACCAAGACGAGACCGTCTAGGGATTGACTAGGGTTGTCAGATAGAAGTTCGACAAATTCGGTCATATCTGTTCCGGTCTGGTCAGCATCAATCTCATTGATGCTGACCTGTCCAAAAGAGATACTTGCCACCATTAGGGCAAGGAGAAAGGTAATTTTTTTCATAATCTTAAAATTGAATGAGTAAGTGGTAAAATTACAAAAATAAAGCGGTTGTTGGCTATTTGCGCTTTCGCGAAAGCATTAATTTAACCCATTGTTAATATCACTTCATAGTGGTAGCTCCCCAGTAAGATGTAACTTGCAGGATAGATTTTGGTAAATCAATTAATGCTTATATTTATCGCTTAGTCTTTCCGTTTTATGAAGAAAAAAGATTTAAAGATTCTCTTGGTCGATGACGAGCCAGATATTTTAGAAATCGTGGGCTATAACTTGTCTAATGCAGGATATCAAATCATTACCGGCTCCAATGGAGTTCAGGCTGTTAAACTCGCTAAAAAACACAAGCCACATTTGGTTATACTCGATGTGATGATGCCAGAGATGGACGGTATTGAGGCCTGCGAGCAAATCAGAAAGGTACCTGAACTTTCTGAAACAGTCATTACTTTTTTGACCGCACGTGGTGAAGATTACAGTCAGGTAGCTGGTTTTGACGCTGGTGCCGATGACTACATCACCAAGCCTATAAAACCAAAAGTCTTACTTAGTAGAGTAAAGGCACTTTTGCGTAGGATTAAAGATGGAGATGAGGCTCAAGACATTGTTAAGGTCGGAAATATCGTGATAGACCGAGGCGAGTATAAGATCACAAAAGGAAAAGAAGAAATCACCTTACCTAGAAAGGAATTCGAATTGTTATCACTATTGGCTTCCAAGCCTGGAAAGGTCTTTAAGCGTGCCGATATTTTGGATAGCGTCTGGGGTAACGAAGTTGTAGTAGGTGGGAGAACTATTGATGTTCATATTAGAAAATTACGCGAAAAAATAGGGGACGACTCTTTTAAAACGATCAAAGGCGTTGGCTATAAATTTGTAATCTAATGGCTGCCGACTTTAGAAAGTCATATGGCTTTGCCCTCGCAACGGCGCTCTATGCTACCCTGTCTTTAACAGCGGCGCTCTATGGGTTGTGCTATTTGGTAGCGATTGATATCGGGAAGGTGCTCTTTTTGTTTGCGGTGGTTTGTTTCTTCTTCATTTTTGTCATCGTTCAAAGTCGTATCCAATTGTTTATCTACGAGCGGGTTAAAAAAATCTATGAAGAGGTGTCCTTACTAGAAAGTGCCAAGCTCACTCCAGGGAAGGTGACTACAGATATGGAAGTTTTAAAAAGAGAAGTAGCGCAATTTGCAACTACCAAAAAGCTCGAACTGGAAGCCCTTCGTATACAAGAAGAATACCGCAAAGACTTTATCGGAAACATTGCCCATGAGCTCAAAACACCACTCTTTACAGTGCAGGGTTATATACTGACCCTCATTGGTGGGGCGGTCAAAGACAAAAAAGTACGCAAAAAATATTTGCAACGAGCCGAGGCAGGAGTCGAGCGCCTTATTTATCTGGTAAATGATCTAGACATGATTACCAAATTAGAAGTGGGCGATCTCAATTTGAATTATGCCTATTTTGATATAGTGACCCTGGTAAGATCAACCTTTGATATGCTCGAGATGAAAGCGGCCAAACGCAATATTACCCTAACTTTTGAGACCGAGTATACCGAGCCCATTATGGTTAATGCCGATGAAGAGCGCATTCAACAACTATTGACCAATCTTATCGATAACTCGATCAAATATGGTAAGGTAGACGGGACTACCGAGGTAAGCATACAGCACTTAATTCAAAATAAAATCCTGGTTAGAGTAACCGATAATGGAGACGGCATAGAAGAAGAACATCTCACTAGGCTATTTGAACGCTTCTATCGAGTTGACAAAACTGGCAATAGAAAAGTGGGTGGCTCAGGACTTGGACTTTCTATAGTCAAGCATATTATCGAAGCGCATGACGAACGAATTTATGTCGAAAGTGAGTTTGGAGTGGGTTCTGAGTTTTCCTTTACCCTTGAACAAGCCGAAGAACTCGAATAAATCTCTATTGGTTCTTGGAGGGGTAAACCCAGTATACAAAGCTAATCGCGCCAAATCTTTTACTTGAAAAGTCTCTTGCTCACTAAAAGGTGCTATGCGCTTTTGTTTTAAAAAGGTGGCCAGATACTCTTGCTCTGGTTGACCTGGGGTAGGAATAAAATAGGCTTTTTTTCCTAAGACCGCCAGATCCATAATTGTGGTATAGCCAGATCGGGCCACGACAAAGGCACTCTCGCAGATGGCATTATTTAATTGTTGGGAGGTCATAAAATTGTAGATAGTGATGTTTTTTTCGACCTGTATAAATTGTTCTTGCTCAACAACTCCTCTTACCATTAGTACCTGACCATTAAACTTTTTAAAGGCCGTCTTGAGCTTATCTTCTAAGATGGATCGTTGTGGTTCTGGACCAGACAACAGTATCATCGCCTTCCATTTTTGAGAAAGATCTTTTGGGGTAAATCTACTCAAGGTCCCGATATAGTCAACGCGAGTATCGGGTTTTTCTGTGCTACTAAGAATCCCACTAAGTGCTTGGGATCCGGAGGTATCAGGTACCCAGCAACGATCAAATTTTTGATAAAATACTGCTGTATCCACGTAGAAATCCCTGTGGTTGGCCCGCTAAGCACCTTGAGTTGATGTGTTATAAATACAGTAGGTACAGCTGTGGTATACAACCCCCAGCGATTATCAGAAATGACGCCATCGATGCTATGAGACTGTATTAAGCGCTGTAACGCTTTGTGTTCGGCGTAGATCGATCGTAGGATCTTGGGAGCAGCAAACAGTAATTTTCTCTTTAGGCTCTTCCCGCTTTTGGGGTAGGCTATGGTATAAGATGGCAAGCTTACACTAGGTAATTCTGGAAACTCATGTCTAAGCAAAGTCAATGAAGGCCCATCTCCTGCTATGATAACGCCAAAATTGTTCTGGAGTAATTGTTCAATGATGGGAACACAGCGAGTGGCGTGACCTAAACCCCAATTTAATGGAGCCACCAAAATGGTAGACTGATGCTTCATAGGACAAAGGTCGGGTAGTATGTTCTACTAAAAGTTTCCTTAATTTTACCAAAATATTAATTCACACTGTGGGAAGTAAAAATAAGCTTAAGCGTTTTCGCGAAAACGAAACTTTTAAAAACGTCATTCAACCTACTAGAGAAGAACTTACCAATGGTGATTTCTTTCTTAAAGGTAAGTGGAATAGTGATTTTTTCAAAAACAATAATCCAATAGTTTTAGAATTGGGTTGTGGTAAAGGCGAGTATACCGTTGGGTTGGCCCAGGCCTATCCTGAAAAGAATTTTATAGGTATCGATATCAAAGGGGCGCGTTTTTGGAGAGGCGCCAAGACCGCTTTGGAAGAGCAACTAGACAATGCAGGATTTCTAAGGATGCAAATTGAGTTGATTACTCACGCTTTCGCGAAAGCGGAAATAGACGAAATCTGGATCACCTTTCCTGATCCTCAAATCAAATATCAGCGCACCAAACATCGGATGACCAATACCACTTTTTTAAAAAAATACAAAGAAGTGCTCAAACCAGAAGGCGTTATTAACCTCAAAACGGATTCTGAGTTTATGCATGGTTATACCTTGGGTTTATTACACGGTGAAGGGCATGAGATATTGCATGCCAATCACAATGTATACAAGAATGAATATTCGCCCAAAGAAGTGGTCACTATTCAGACTTTTTACGAAAAACAATACCTCAAAGAAGGAAAACCCATAACTTATATTAAATTTAGGGTGAATTAATAGCCTTGGATTGGAGATAACAAAACTCTTTCTCATCACTTTTTTTGCAGCCTTTGCCGGTGTGCTTCCTCCAGGGCTCATCAATATGTCTGTGGCCAAAACCTGTGTGCAGCACGGTCGAAAAAACGGAGTTTTGGTAGCTATAGGGGCTTCGTCGGTTGTGATATTTCAGGCCTTAATAGCCATTCTCTTGGCCAAGTACATCTTTGGGAATCCTTATGTGACCAATATTCTTTTAAGAACAGGCTTAGTGGTGTTTTTGATCATGGCAGTGTTTTTCTTTGTCAAGGCCAAGCGCTCTCGGGTTCAAAAAGTGCAAATTCCCAAACACGCTGGGCTTAGAAGTTTGGGAAAAGGAATGATGCTTTCTTTGCTCAACGTTTTGCCTATTCCATATTTCTGCGCCTTGGGCGCAGCACTTAATGTAAGTGGCAAAGTTTCATATGATATCATGGCCATTATCGTATTTATTACGGCTGCAGCTATGGGCACATTTACGGCCTTGTATGGCTATGTTTCCTTTTTTGCAAGAATCCATAAAAAATCAGAACGCTTTTCAAAGTATTCTAATTATTTTATGGCTGTACTCATGCTCGTTTTGGTGGTAATTACATTAATAAGAATCGTGTATTACGAATGAAATATTCTAAAGAAACCGAAAGTTTTTTTGAGCGTGTATATCAAGTGGTGCGCCAGATACCTTATGGTCGTGTGACCTCTTATGGAGCAATAGCTGTCTATTTGGGAGCTGCACGAAGCTCTCGCATGGTGGGATGGGCGATGAACGCAGCGCATTCGCAACCTGATATTCCTGCCCATCGCGTGGTCAACAGAAACGGAGTGTTGACAGGTAAAATGCATTTTGGGAGTTCGATAGCGATGCAACAAATGCTAGCCCAAGAAGGTGTTGCGGTTGAGAACGATCAGGTTGTTCATTTTAAAAAACTTTTTTGGGACCCTTCAACTGCGCTCTAGGCACGAAAAAAATGGCAGCAATTAAGCCACTTGAGACTCTTAAATAAAGGCTAACAAGGTTTTAAAAATGAGGTTTAGACCGTATCTTTGCATTTAGAATGAATCTAGATAAAAAGATACAATCCAAAAGGTAGCCATGAAATTACAAAAACAGCAAATTCTCGACGCTCTTAAGACAATCACTGCTCCCGGTGCAGCCGAAAATATGGTAGACAGTGGTGCGGTTACCAATGTTCTTACATTTGGTGACGAGGTTGTAGTGGATATTACGATTACAAATCCAACGCTACAAGCTCGTAAAAAGACTGAGGTTGATATTTTAAAAACCATACACGACAAGGTATACGCCAAGGCGCAGGTCAAGGTCAATGTAAAAGTGCAGGCACCGGCTACCCCAGATAAAAATGAGATTAAAGGTAAAGCGATACCTGGGATCAAGAACATTATCGCTGTTGCATCAGGTAAGGGTGGTGTAGGAAAATCTACAGTAACCGCCAATCTGGCCGTAAGCTTGTCAAAGATGGGATTTAAAGTGGGTGTGCTCGATGCCGACATTTACGGGCCTTCCATTCCTATTATGTTTGATGTGGTAAATGAGCGACCACTTTCTGTAACTGTAGATGGGAAGTCAAAGATGAAACCGATCCACAACTATGGTGTAGACGTGCTATCTATTGGGTTTTTTACCAAACCTGATCAGGCTGTAATATGGAGGGGGCCTATGGCTGCCAAGGCTTTAAATCAAATGATATTTGATGCTGCCTGGGGAGAATTAGACTTTTTGCTGTTAGACTTGCCACCTGGTACAGGTGATATTCATTTGAGCATTATGCAAGCATTACCTATCACCGGAGCAGTGGTGGTAAGTACGCCTCAAAACGTGGCTCTTGCCGATGCCAGAAAGGGAGTAGCGATGTTTCAGCAAGAAAGTATTAATGTGCCCGTCTTAGGAATCATTGAGAACATGGCCTACTTCACACCCGAAGAGTTGCCAGAAAACAAATATTATATCTTTGGAAAGGAAGGCGCCAAGCACCTGGCCAACGATCTTGAGGTGAGATTGTTAGGAGAGATTCCTTTGGTGCAAAGTGTGAGAGAGGCTGGAGATGTAGGTAGGCCAGCAGCTCTACAGGAAGACTCCGCTATTGCGACTGCCTTTGAAACGCTTACGCGAAATGTTGTTGAGGAGACGGTACGTAGAAACACCTCCCTACCAGCGACTGAGGCGATAAAAATTACCACCATGGCAGGTTGCTCTGCTGTAAAAAATTAATCGATGACAGCAGAAGAATTAACCGCAAAAGTACAAGAGGCGCTCAATGAGATTCGCCCATTTCTTCAAAGTGATGGAGGAGATATCTCTCTCTTGGGTATAGATGATGGTACCATTGTTAGGGTGCAGTTAGAAGGAGCATGTGTAGGATGTTCTGTCAATCAAATGACCTTAAAAAGTGGTGTAGAAATGACTATAAAAAAACACGCCCCTCAAATCGAACAAGTAATCAACATTGAAGCTTAAACACAGCTTTGCGAATTAGCCAAACTATATGATCACCACCGATATTCTTATCATAGGCGCAGGCCCTACTGGTCTGTTTGCTGTATTTGAAGCTGGCCTATTAAAATTAAAATGTCACCTTATCGATGCTTTGCCTCAACCAGGCGGGCAGTGTGCTGAAATATATCCCAAAAAACCAATTTACGATATACCAGCCTTCCCAGAGGTACTTGCAGGTGATCTTGTAGATAACCTGATGCAACAGATTGCTCCCTTCCAACCTGGATTTACCTTAGGAGAACGGGCAGAAACTATAGAAAAGCTTGATGACGGTCATTTTATCGTAACTACAAACAAAGGCACTAAGCACAAGGCTCCCGTAGTCGCCATTGCTGGCGGATTAGGTAGTTTTGAGCCAAGAAAACCACCTATACAGGGCATTGCGGCCTTTGAAGATCGCGGCGTCGAATATATTATTCGCGATCCTGAAGTGTATAGAGATAAAGACGTTGTCATTGCAGGAGGCGGAGACAGTGCGCTCGATTGGAGTATTTTTCTAGCTGATATTGCAAGCTCTGTTACTTTGGTACACCGCCGAAATGAATTTAGAGGTGCGTTAGACAGTGTCGAGAAGGTACAAGAACTCAAAGATCAAGGCAAAATCAGATTGATCACCCCAGCCGAAGTTACTGGTATTCAAGGTCAAGGTAAGGTAACTGGAGTTACCATTAAAAAAGGGGAGGAGCAAATTGAATTATTAACCGATCACTTTATTCCATTGTTTGGATTGGCACCAAAGCTTGGTCCCATAGCAGATTGGGGGCTAGAAATTGAGAAAAATGCGATTAAGGTAGATAATAGCTTGGATTATCAAACCAATATACCAGGGATTTATGCCATAGGTGATGTCAATACCTATCCCGGTAAGTTAAAGCTGATTTTGTGTGGATTTCACGAGGCAACGCTGATGTGTCAAAGTGCCTACCAGCGTATTTTTCCAGACAAGCGCTATGTGATGAAGTACACCACCGTAGGTGGGGTGACAGGTTTTGACGGTTCAAAGAAAGAGGCACCTAAAGCTGTTGTAAAGGCCATAGAATAATGGAAGATATCAACATTACTATTATAGATAGAGAAGGCGTCGCTCATCAAGTGATGGCTCCAACAGATATGAATATGAACTTGATGGAGGTGGTTCGTTCTTACGAGCTTGCGCCAGAAGGAACCATAGGTGTTTGTGGCGGTATGGCGATGTGTGCCTCCTGTCAATGTTATGTACAATCCGATCACGAGCTCAGCGAAATGTCTGATGACGAAGAAGCTATGCTAGCCGAAGCTTTTTACGTACAAGATAATAGCCGTTTAGGATGTCAAATTCACATAGATGAAGCCTTAGAAGGTCTGGAGGTGAGACTTGCTCCAGAATCGTAGCCTCTACAGTGTCAAAGTTTTGATTAACTTTGGATAATGTCGATTTTTATAGTTCAAGGTTTTCCAGATTTGAATATCTACAGTACTCCTTTGCTACTCCTCGTTGTACAGGGATTCATCTTTGTGTGTTTATTATTCTACCGTTACTATAAAAAGATGATTACATCAGACTTATTCTTAGGCATAATTCTGCTTGTGGTATGCTACCAGCAAATTTGCTACACTGTCGGTTTTATGGGCTGGTATGACACCTTTAGGAATACCAAAATTAATTATTGGTTGATCCCTATGTCTCTGGCAATTGCTCCTTTGCTTTATTTCTATGTCAAAGCGGTTACTACTTCTCACTTTATTTTTAAAGGTCGAGACTGGTGGCACTTCATTCCTATCATCATGCTGGTGGTATATCGCATGTGCATTTATACTTATGACGCCTTACAGCCTGGCTTTGAGGATACACAGAATGGCTATTTAAAAATACATTTAGACGAACCTATAGTCTTGCCAGCATTAAGTTTTATCAGCTTTATTCAGATGTTGTTGTACCTCGCTTTTACCTTTCAGCTATTCTATTTTTATCGTAAAAAGATCAATGCTTTTTTTTCTGATACCTATGTCTTGGAATTACGGTGGATATTGAGTTTTTTGATAGCCTTTAGTTTATTATTTATATACAGTACAGCACAAACTATCATTGGAAGCTTTTTTACAGAACTGCATTATACAGAGCGCTACTGGCTTAATATCACTATGGCGCTTGTTGTTTTATTTGTTGGCGTTAAGGGCTATTTTACAGATACCACAAATTTACAAAAGCTAGCATTTCGATTTACACCAGATGCTATAGTGGCTCGCGAGCAACCCGACTTGGAGCGATCTACAGTAAGTAAAGATGAAGTTAAGCGTTTAGACACTTACATGATAGCGCATCGTCCCTATCTTGAAGCTGATTTAAATTTAATTACGCTTTCGCGAAAGCTAAATCTCACAAGGGCACAGCTTTCTCATCTTATAAATGAGGGGCATGGCAAGAATTTTAATGATTATGTAAATGGCTATCGAATAAGTGCCGTAAAACAAATGCTTAAAGACGGAAAACAAGAACAGCTCTCTCTATTGGGTATTGCACTAGAATGTGGTTTTAACAGTAAAGCGACGTTTAACCGAGTATTCAAAAAAATAGCGGGTACTTCTCCTTCTGCATTTCTTCAAAAAATAGAATAAGGTTTCATTTAATCCTGCGTTTCATACTATCAGTACTACATCGCTGTATGTAGCTACAGGGTTTCCGTATCACATATTGTATTAAATGAGTCGTCTCAAATCGTATTTGGGTCCTGTCTGTACCATATAGGTCGCAGGACGATCATTGAAATATGACTTTTGACACATCAACAAAATCTATGTCATATGAAAACTTTATTACTACGATTAATTCGACCTGTCATCCCAAAACAAGTCCTGCCCGATATTCTATTTTCTATCATACGACTCTTTTGTGGTCTGGTTCTGGCTATTGACTTTGGTGCGAGCAAATTTGGAATGCCCTGGACAGATCCGGGGCAAAATTTAAAGCTATTCGAAGTGGCCGCCTGGTTTCCTGAAGACGTGGCTAGTTATGGTGGTATTTTTGGTTTGGCCCCCGTGTTTTTTGCCTGGATGGGTGCATTTAGCGAAGCTGTGGGAGGCGTATTATTAGCACTAGGATTACAAACAAGAGTAGCGGCTTTTTTAATTGCCTGCACGATGTTGACGGCTGTGTTTATGCAACAGTTAGATCGAGGGTTATATGCTTGCTTACCTGCTTTAGGTTTTTTATGGGTGGCCGTATATACCTTATACTTTGGCTCTGGCCGATTTGGAATAGATTATATCATCTTTAAAAATGTAAAAAAATGAAAACGAGAAGCAGTTATTATCTGGTCATTTTACTCTTAATGAGCAGTTGTGTCCAAGAAGTCCATCTTAAAAAGGTGACCTTAAGTGTTGATATGAATGAGATCGAGAATGTAGATGTGGTAACGGTAAGAGGAGATTTTACTTCTCCCCCTTGGAGCCAAGAAATTGAGCTTAGCGATACTGATGATGATGGGGTGTTTCAAATCACATTAGAGCGCGAAACCGCTCAATTTGGCATGACTTTTAAATTTTTACGCAATGGGCAGTACGAATTAGAAGGACAACCTAACAGAGAATTGTTATTTGAATACCAACCTGAAACGATAACCTATAAGGCCGAGTTTGACAATCCTACGGCCCATATCATTAAAAAGTAATATCTATGAAAAAGCTACTATTAATTTGCGTCTTACTCAGTAATCCGGTCTTTGGACAAATCAAAGGAGATCGACAAATAGAAACTCGCAGTTTTAATGCTGAAAATTTACAGCAGATTGAAATGGGATTATATGCCAATGTCATTATTGACGCTGGAGCACAACCAGATGGACGCGGGCAAATAACCATCACTACAGATAGTAATCTCTTTGAGCAGATTGACACCGAGGTGATTGGGACTACCTTAAAGTTAGAACAATTAGATTGGATACAACCCTCTGTCCCAATACAAATCACTATAAATGCCCCAGAGCTAAAACGATTACAAGTAGGTGTACACGAGACAGTAATTGTTAAGAACATCACACAGTCTCAACTTAGTTTGAGGGCTATTCTGGGTAAGATCAAAGCCGAAGGGGAGGTCGAGTATCTCAATGTTGGGTGTGAGAAAGGTAATGTGGACGCTACTCAATTAATAGCTGAAAATGCCTTTGTCAATATATGGGATAGCGGGAAAGCAACTTTAAATGTTGCAAATGAGTTAGAAACAACATTAAATCCTCAAGCTCGCCTAGAATTAATTCAATCTCCCCAGATGATCAAAGGTGATTTTAAAAAATATATAAAGAACAAGCGAGAGACAACTTCTGAAAAGCCCACATTTATCACTGTGAAAATCAGAAACAATTCCTGGAATCGAAATCACTTTGTAGTTAAAGGTCCTAAGCCTGATGGCAGCTATTTTGGATATGGTTTCCCTATGATGCCTGGAACAGTTAAGAAAGAGCGTTGGACAGTAGGAACTAAGGTGTATAAGGTAAATGCATTAGGTTTGAGAAAATTATTAATTACCCTCTCTAAAGAAGATGAAAATCAAACCGTTTCATTATTTAATTAGGAGCTTATCTATGATAATCAGCAATAGGTGTTGGGCCTTCGAGCAACACTCTAGATACTCTTAAGTTTCCTTCGTCATTAGTCGAAATATGCCATTTGATCAATGAGATGGCTCCATTTTCTAATTCTAATCCCGTGATACTTCTTGGATGAACACAGCTTCCATCATTAAAGAAGGCAATATCTCCTGGCTCTGGATAACGAGGTCTATGTGTATGCCCCATTATGGTCATTAGATTGTTATTTTCGATAATCCACTTTTTAACTCTGCGTTCTACTTTGATCAGTTCTTTGTAGTTTTTTGCAGGGCTAGTGGGGTCTGTAATACCAAAAACTTGCAGCGGTTTCCATAGCAAGCGTACCATAAAGCGGTTAAAGCGCCAGCCGTGATAATTCATCCAATCGGCTTGGTGGCCGTGACACATAAAGAGTTCTTGCGCCGTGTCACTGTGTTTTAAGACGATAGCTTCGTGGTATTCAAGATTTTTAAAGAGCACCTCCTCCCGGCCATCTTTTGGGTCAAAATAGGTACTTAGATGTTTTTTGACATAGGCTGGATCACGATACACCATATCGTGATTGCCCCATATCAGGTGTAGTCTATTGTCAAAGTGAAATTTTTGAAGCAAGTGATAGACATCTTTATGTGCTTTGAGAATATCGTCAAAGGAGTTACTCTCCCACAGTTCGTCGCCATCGCCAAGTTCGAGATAGGTAAAGCCCTCTTTATAGTAGTGTTTTATGGCGTGATAATAGATGTTCTCGTTTCGAGCAAATTCATCGGCAAAACTTTTGTCGCCTCGATGGCAATCAGAAAAAAAGACAAATTTTGCGGTATCGTCAAAAGGTATGATTTTGGCGTGCTTATAGGCGCGATCGAGACGACGTCGGGTATTCATGCCTTAAAGATGCATAAAATTTATAATATGATGGAGCGATTGGGAACAAATCAAAATACACTCAATAACTAATAAGTAGCAACAAAAAAGGCTTTCCTGTTCTGGAAAGCCTTGTGTTGCTGCGGTTTTAATTTATTACTTAAAAGCGTTTTCTCCAGTAATATCTAATCCTGTAATAAGTAAATGAATATCGTGTGTCCCTTCATAAGTGATTACACTTTCTAAGTTCATCATATGTCTCATAATACTATACTCACCTGTAATACCCATACCTCCCAAGATCTGACGTGCTTCTCTGGCTATTTTAATTGCCATATCCACATTGTTTCGCTTAGCCATAGATATTTGAGCTGAGGTAGCTCGATCTTCATTTTTGAGTTGCCCCAAACGCAAAGCCAGCAATTGTGCTTTGGTAATCTCGGTGATCATTTCGGCGAGTTTTTTCTGCTGTAATTGGAAGGCAGCAATAGGCTTTCCAAATTGGATGCGCTGTTTGGCATAACGCAGGGCGGTATCATAGCAATCCATAGCAGCGCCAATGGCTCCCCAAGCAATCCCAAATCGCGCCGAATCTAAACAGCCTAGTGGTGCACCAAGCCCCGACTTGTTAGGAAGCAAATTTTCTTTAGGTACCTTGACGTCTTGAAAGATCAATTCTCCAGTGGCGCTGGCACGTAAAGACCATTTATTATGTGTCTCTGGTGTCGAAAAGCCTTCCATTCCTCTCTCAACGATCAAACCGTGTATACGGCCTTCTTCATTTTTTGCCCAGACCACTGCGATATCGCAAAATGGACTATTGGAAATCCAAAGCTTGGCACCGTTTAACAAATAATGGTCTCCCATATCCTTATAATTGGTTACCATACCTCCTGGATTGGAACCATGGTCAGGTTCTGTAAGCCCAAAAGAACCCATAAACTCACCACTGGCAAGTTTAGGTAAGAATTTTTGACGTTGCTCTTCGGTACCGTATTTCCAAATTGGGTACATAACCAGTGAAGACTGTACTGAGGCAGTAGATCGCACTCCAGAATCACCGCGCTCAATCTCTTGCATTATCAATCCATAAGAGATTTGATCTAGTCCAGGCCCACCGTACTGCTCAGGAATATATGGGCCAAAGGCACCAATTTCTGCCAGTCCAGGTATTATTGACTTTGGGAAGGTGGCTGTTTGAGCCGCTTCTTCGATAATAGGAGATACATCGCGCTTTACCCAAGCACGAGCCGAATCTCTAATAAGTTTGTGTTCTTCGGTAAGTAAATCGTCAATATTATAATAATCTGGAGCTTCGAAAAGATCTGGTTTCATGCGTTCGATGTTTTATAGAACAAAGGTAACGAAAACCTTATCTTTCCTAAAAAAACTACCCTACATTTTCAAGTAGAATTCTTCCACTAGTTTACGGTACTCATCGGTGTATTGATGCCTTGCTATTTCAATGGTCAACTCTTTAATTACAGGTTCTTCCCCTTTTACTGGTTCAGACTTTAATTTTGGGTGCTCTGCGGTATCAACATTCCTTTTTTTGAAACACAGCAGGCTTCGTTTAATAGAAGATTGTGCCGTTCCTCTAACCCTTAAAATCTGACTAGGGTAGAGATTGGCTTTTTTAGCAAGTAGGCAAAAATCGGTCTCTCTTTCAAAAGGTAAAATCATAGTAAAGCGGCCATGATCTGAGAGTAATTTAGCGACAGCGCCAACCAATAAATCAAATGGGAGTGCATCCTCAAAACGGGCCTTATCTCGAGCCCCGTCATCGGTTTTGTAATGTGGGGCAAAAAATGGAGGATTACACACAATCAGATCATATGATTCGTCTACCTCTACGGTAAATTCATATAAATGAGCGTGATAACAAAACAAGCGATCTGACCATGGGCTGTTTTCAAAGTTGGACGTGGCCTGTTCGTAGGCATTCTCATCCAATTCTACGGCGTCAATTTGCTGCGCCATAGATCGCTGTGCCAACATTAGAGCGATGACACCTGTACCCGTACCAATATCCAACACCGAATATGGTTGATGATCAAGTGGGCTCCACGCCCCTAAAAGCACACCATCAGTACCTATTTTCATAGCGCAGCGGTCTTGTGCTACGCTAAATTGCTTAAAGCGAAATGCGGTTGTGCTCATCTTGCTACTTTATTGAATATAGAGCTCGATAAGACCGTCGGGAACGTTTAAAACTATTTCTTTTTTGTCGCGATCTAAGGAATTGATAAAGTCGTCAATTATTGGAACCAAGACTTGTTTTCCTTCGCGGTCAATTTCAAATATAGCCTGAGCGGTCGTATCGTTTACTCCAGTAATAGTGCCAATTAAACCAAAATTGACATCAATGGCAGCAAAGCCAATAATTTCATGAAAATAGAATTTATTGCCCGTAAGATCGGGAAGTAGTGTTAGGGGAAGATACAAATCGGCCCCTATGAGATCATCGGCGTCTTCTTCTGTATCCACATCTTCAAATTTAAAGCGCAATAAGGTTGATTTATGGAGTTGAGAAGACTCAAAAAAGAATGGGACCAAATTGGGGCCATAGGCCACAAAAACACTGTCTAGATCTACATAGGCCTCTGGCTCATCGGTTTCTAGCTTGGCCAGTAATTCTCCTTTAAAGCTGTATTTACGTACAATTTTTCCTAAGTAAAAGCACTCCTCTTTTTTCATGATAAAAGCATTTAAAATGAAAACGTCCCAATTATCACAATTGGGACGCTCAAAGAAATAAAATTTCTATGTTTACTCTTCTGAATCAGCTGGTGCAGCATCTGCATCGGCAGCTGGAGCGTCTTCGGCATCAGCAACAACCTCAGGTTGTGCAGCAGCGATACGCGCTTCATTCACTGCTTTTTCAGCAGCCAAAGCGTCAGCTTTTGCTTTCTGAGCAGCTTCAGATAGATTTGATTCTTTAGCAGAAATACGACTTGCTTTCTCTTCTACCCATGCGTTAAATTTCTCTTCGGCTTGCTCCTCGGTCAAAGCTCCTTTACGAACTCCACCAGCAAGGTGATTTTTAAGCATTGCTCCTTTGTAAGACAAGAGGCGTTTTGCAGTTTCAGTAGGTTGTGCACCATTCTGTAACCATTTTACCGATCCATCTACATCTAATTCGATAGTAGCAGGATTGGTGTTTGGATTGTAAACTCCTAATTTTTCTAAGAATTTACCATCTCTTTTTGCACGCGCATCGGCGGCAACGATCCAGTAAAAAGGTTTTCCTTTTTTACCGTGTCTTTGTAATCTAATTTTAACTGACATAAACGTTAATTTTTGAGGTACCCGACCTCTGTTTTGATTAAGGGTGCAAAGATACACAATTTTTCACGCTATCAATACGTTATTTACTTTTTTACAGTACATTTGCCTTATACCTATTTATGTTATGAAACGATTACTACTCCTACCCATCGTAGTTTTGCTTTTGGCGTCTTGTAGTCAAGATATAGAAGATAATACCCCCGCATTACAGGCCATGGTAAACGATTCCATTTTTTATCGTGCCATCGATGCTCGTGCCTCTTATACCGATGATGGTTCGCTTTTAATTTCGGGGACTACCGATATTGAAAGCGTCAATATTTTATTGAGAGGTCTTTCGGGGCCACAAGGTTTTGGCTCTTGCTGTACTAATGTGGCTGCTTTTGAGGATGTGGATGGAAATGTGTTTTCGACCGCTCCAAATGGGGAAGGGATGGCGCGTTTTACCTTTGGGTCAGACAATACCATATCTGGTTCTTTTAACTTCGTGGCCTTGCGCAACGGAAATTTAGAAAAGCGGACCTTTAGTAAAGGGATTTTTTACAAAGTGCCTATAGTTGAGCCTTTTGATCCGGATGACGAAGACGATGGCATCGATGATAGGTTCACTGCTAGAGTGAATACAGTAAGTTTTAATCCTACGGTGATTACCAGTGCTTTGGCCGGAGGCGTATTGACCATATCGGGGGCTACCTCGACACAAGATATTACCTTGAGATTTCCATCCAATACTGGGCCTGGAGATTATGATTTTACCGAGGCAGGAGCTATCACAGGAGTCTATACAGTAAGCAGTGCTTCTAATGTGTCTACTACTGGGCAACTCAAAATAATTTCAAATGACACCGAGAACCGAGTGATCTCAGGAGAGTTTGTATTTACAGCGGGTTCTTTTGAAATTACCGATGGTCAGTTCTTAATCAATTACTAAAGATCAATCGCCACTAATAGTGGCGAGATAAACGTTTAAAAGCATCCCGAGAGGATGCTTTTTTTTGTGTATAAAAGTTAATAACTCCTATGAGTGTAGCTTTTACCAAACCGTAGAAATTGCTTACTTTTCTTCTCTTGTTTTTTGCCTATGTACTTAATATTTGATACCGAAACTACTGGTCTTCCCAAAAACTGGAACGCCCCAATTACAGACTCCGATAATTGGCCTAGAGCCATTCAGATTGCCTGGCAATTACACGATGCTATGGGGCAGGTTATCGAGCATCAGGACTATCTAATTACACCCGATGGTTTTGATATACCCTATGACGCCGAACGCATACACGGTATTTCTACGGCTTTGGCCACTGAGCAAGGGGTCGCTTTAAAGGAAGTCTTGGACAAATTTCAGATAGCCTTGTCTAAGGCCAAGTTTGTCGTGGGGCAAAATGTTGGTTTTGATACCAATATTATGGGAGCCGAATTTCACCGCTTAGGCCTTGCTAACAACTTACAAGAATTACCGGTCTTAGACACCTGTACCGAACATACGGCTCAGCTATGTCAAATTCCTGGAGGACGTGGGGGTAAGTTTAAACTGCCTACCTTGACCGAGCTACATCAGCACTTATTTGGCGAGCCATTTTCAGAGGCGCATAATGCCACAGCCGATGTTGAAGCGACCACGCGCTGTTTCTTTGAATTGATAAGAAGACGAGAATATACCCTCGAACAATTAGGAGTACAACCCGATTATTTTGAGCGTTTTGCTCAGGTCAATCCAGGACCAATTTCTGTCATTGGTCTTAAACATGTCAATCTCAAAAAGGCCTCGGCTCAGATAGCAAAATCACAAGAGAAAAAACAAGCTCCATCAATTTCTCAGACCGAGCTCGAAGAAAATGCCCAGCAGCTCTCTGAGGTACGATTTGCTCACCTGCACAATCACTCTCAATTCTCTATTCTCCAGTCTACGGCTAATGTTCAGGATTTGGTTAATGCTGCCGTCAAACACAAAATGCCGGCAGTAGCGATGACCGATACGGGCAATATGATGGGTGCTTTTCACTTTGTTAAGGCGGTAGGTAGACATAATGCTTCCGCGAAAGCGAAAAACAACGCGGCCATTGAGCAAGGTGAAGAACCAACCGAAATACCTCTAAAAGCGATAGTAGGCTGCGAATTTAACGTATGTCAGGATCACACCAACAAGAGTCAAAAAGATAATGGCTATCAAATCGTGATGCTTGCCAAAAATAAAAATGGTTATCACAACTTGGCTAAGATGGCGTCTATAGCGTATACCGATGGTTTTTACTACGTTCCTAGAATAGACCGACAGGTCATTGAGCAGTATAAAGAAGATGTTATTGTCCTTACAGGAAATCTATACGGTGAAGTGCCAAGCAAGGTCTTAAATGTAGGTGAAAAACAGGCCGAAGAGGCGTTGTTGTGGTGGCAGTCGCAATTTCAGGATGACCTCTATGTTGAGCTAATGCGTCATGGTCAGGAAGATGAAAAACGGGTGATGCCGGTGCTGGCTGCGCTTTCGCGAAAGCATAACATCAAAATGGTCGCGACCAATAATACTTTTTATATCAACAAAGAAGACGCTGATGCTCACGATATTTTACTTTGTGTAAAAGATGGGGAGAAAGTAGCTACTCCCAAAGGTCGAGGGAGAGGCTATCGCTATGGTCTTGAAAATAAAGAGTACTATTTTAAAAGCCCAGAAGAGATGAAACTGCTCTTCGCCGATATGCCTGAAGCGATTTTAAATGTTCAGGAAATTATTGATAAGATAGAACCCTTTGAGCTGGCGAGAGATGTATTATTGCCTGCCTTTGATATTCCTGAAGAGTTTCAAAGTCCTGAAGACGCCGTTGATGGCGGCAAACGAGGAGAAAACAGATTTTTGCGTCACATCACCTATGAAGGGGCCAAAAAACGCTATGGTGAGCTAACGCCCGAAATTACCGAACGTTTGGACTTTGAGCTCGATGTTATCGAAAAAACGGGCTACCCTGGGTATTTTCTCATAGTCGAAGATTTTATACGAGAGGCCCGAAATATGGATGTGTCGGTAGGGCCAGGACGAGGATCGGCGGCGGGTAGTGTGGTTGCCTATTGTTTGTGGATTACCAATATTGACCCACTAAAGTACGATTTGCTTTTTGAGCGTTTTCTCAATCCGGATCGTGTGAGTATGCCAGATATTGATATCGATTTTGATGACGAAGGTCGAGGTCGAGTCATGCAATATGTGATCGATAAATACGGGGCCAATCAAGTAGCACAAATCATCACCTATGGTACCATGGCCGCAAAGTCTTCTATTCGAGACACCTCCCGTGCTATGGATTTACCCCTGAGTGATGCCGATAGAATTGCTAAGCTCATTCCCACTATGAGTAAGCTGCGCAAAATTTTTGGCAAATCAGATGCAGAGCTCAAACAACAATTTAGAGCCGATGATCTGGTTAAAGTACAGGAGCTTATACAACTTGAACAAGGCGAAGATCTTGAAGGGCAGATGTTGAGCAAGGCCCGACAGCTTGAAGGTTCTTTACGAAATACAGGCATACACGCCTGTGGGGTTATTATCACACCAGATGACATTACCAAGTTTGTGCCTGTAGCCACAGCCAAAGATTCTGATTTGTATGTGACGCAGTTTGACAATTCTGTGGTAGAAGAAGCGGGACTGTTAAAAATGGATTTTCTAGGTTTAAAAACCTTGACACTGATAAAGGATACGGTTAAGCTAGTCAAATACCGCCACAATATCGATTTGGACCCTGAGAACTTTCCTCTTGACGATGTGGCTACTTATGAGCTGTTTCAACGAGGTGATACTGTGGGGATATTTCAATATGAATCTCCTGGTATGCAAAAGCATATGCAATCTTTAAAACCTACGGTTTTTGAAGACCTCATAGCCATGAACGCATTATATCGACCTGGACCGATGGAATACATCCCATCTTTTGTGCGTAGAAAACACGGAGAAGAAGAGATTACCTATGATCTAGAAGGGATGGAGGAGTATCTCAAAGAAACCTATGGAATTACGGTCTATCAAGAGCAAGTGATGCTACTCTCTCAAAAGCTGGCCAACTTTACCAAAGGTGAAGCCGATGTCTTGAGAAAGGCTATGGGTAAAAAGCAGAAAGCGGTACTTGATAAAATGAAGCCCAAATTTATCAAGCAAGCTTCAGAAAACGGCCATGACGAAGAAAAATTAGAAAAGGTATGGAAGGATTGGGAAGCCTTTGCTGCCTACGCTTTTAACAAATCACATTCAACCTGTTATGCCTGGATTGCCTATCAAACGGCCTATTTGAAAGCGCATTATCCTGCAGAGTATTTGGCAGCAGTACTGTCCAACAATATGAACGACATCAAACAGGTTACCTTTTTTATGGAAGAGGCCAAACGTATGGGCTTAGAGGTTTTGGGTCCAGATGTCAATGAATCTTTTAGAAAATTTACGGTTAATGATCAAGGCGCAATTAGATTTGGAATGGGGGCCATCAAAGGAGTAGGAACAGGAGCGGTTGCCACCATAGTTGAAAACAGAAAAGATGGGAAGTACAAATCAGTTTTTGATTTTGCGCGTCGTATCGATCTACGTGCAGCCAATAAAAAGGCTTTTGAAAGTTTGGCACTTGCAGGTGGTTTTGATGAATTTGGCGATACCCATAGAGCACAGTATTTTCACCAAGAGGGTGATGGGGTGACCTTTTTGGAAAAGGCGGTCAAATATGGAGCTCGTTTCCAGGAAAATGAGAATAGTGCTCAGGTTAGTCTTTTTGGAGAGTCGAGCGAGGTTCAAATTCCCGAACCAGAGGTTCCGCCTTGTGAAGAGTGGGGCACTATGGAAAAGTTACGAAGAGAAAAAGAAGTAGTTGGAGTCTATATTTCGGGCCACCCACTAGATGATTTTAAAACTGAGATGAGTACTTTTTGTAACGCTAAGGTGTCAGATTTTAATAGGATGGAAGCCTTTGTTAACAGAGAACTCACCTTTGGAGGGGTTATCACCGATGTACAACACAGAGTGTCCAAAAATGGTAAGGGTTGGGCCGCTTTTACCGTTGAAGATTTTACTGATTCTTTTGAGTTTAGAATGTTTGGCGAAGAGTATTTAAAACTGAGACACTTTCTTATACCCAATAGTTTTATACATGCCAGAGTTTTTGTCAAAGAAGGCTTTACCAATAGAGAAACGGGCAAAAAAGGAGACCCCAGAACTCAATTTAATACCATACAGCAGTTACAGGACGTGATGGAGTCGCATGCCAAAAAATTGACCATCAACATTGATATTAATGAGATAAAGCAGGCTCGTGTAGAAGCGATTAAAGAGATATTAGACAACCACAAAGGAGATGTAAAACTGCATTTTCAGGTTTTTGAACCTAAAGAGAAATTGTATGTACGTATGCCAAGTAAACGTCAAAAGGTGCGTATCACTCAAGAACTTTTAGACGTTTTGGAAGCAAATGAGGTACACTATCAATTAAACTAAACCATAATTCTAATTCTTCATACGGTGATAAGAAAAATAGGAATACTATTTATAGCGCTCAGTTTTGGTTTACCACAATTAAACGCACAAGAACTTACTGGATCACAGTTGTTAGATAAAGCAATTACCTATCACGACCCAGACAATCAATGGCCCTCCTTTTCGGGAGAGTTAAAGCTGTTGTTTACAGGTCCTGCCATGGCCGATAGCGAGCGTCTTATTACCCTAGATCTACCCAATCAATATTTTAATATGAGCATTTCTCAAGATGGGCAAACCACTATGGGTCAGATCGATGGTCAAGCCTGTCGTCTTACCGCAGATGATGGCGCTGTAGTAGAGACCACTATAGAAGATGAGGCTTGCCAGCGCACACTGATGTATAGAGATTATTATACCTATTTGTATGGTTTGCCCATGAAGCTCAGAGATCCTGGGACCAAAGTAGACCCTAAGGTCGAACGAGTTACCTTTAAGACCAAACCATACCTTAAATTAAAAGTGACTTATGAAACAGCGGTCGGGTCTGATATATGGTATTTCTATTTCAATCCCAAGACCTACGCTATGGAGGTCTATCAATTCTATAAGCCTGATGATCCAAAGAGCGGAGAATATATACTATTAACCGGAGAAGTGGTCGTCAGCGGGATAAAAATGCCTAAAGATCGCGCCTGGTACTACAACAAGGACGATGGTTTTCTAGGCACCGATATTCTCTTAGATAAGTAAGCTTTCGCGAAAGCAAAACAGGGAGCAGCCACTTTACTTAATAAGCAAAGCGCTAGGCACACCACAGCAAGGTTAAGACAAATAAAAAACCCTCTCCAGAAAGGAAAGGGTTTTT
>CAZJWI010000182.1:0-17277 GCA_964549485.1 uncultured Flavobacteriaceae bacterium | reverse complement strand
AACAAATACGGCGCACACAATTACCATCCACTACCCGTAGTATTAAGTAGAGGAGAAGGTGTCTATGTATGGGACGCTGAAGGAAAAAAATATTACGATTTTTTATCGGCTTACTCTGCGGTAAACCAAGGACACTGTCATCCGCGCATTATTGATGCTATGACAGAGCAAGCAAAAAGATTGACCTTGACCTCCAGGGCTTTTTACAATGACACCTTAGGACCTTACGAGAAATACGCTACTACGTATTTTGGTTTTGATAAACTCCTACCTATGAATACGGGTGCAGAGGCGGTTGAAACCGCGATCAAAATTGCTAGAAAATGGGCCTACGAGAAAAAAGGTGTGGCAGAGCACGAGGCACAAATCATAGTTTGTGAAAACAATTTTCACGGGCGTACAACTACCATTATTTCTTTTTCAAATGATGAAGATGCGCGTAAGAACTTTGGTCCTTATACTCCTGGTTTTATCAAAATTGCTTATGACGATACAGCGGCTTTAGAAGAAGCGCTTAAAAACAATAAAAATGTTGCTGGATTCTTGGTAGAGCCAATACAAGGGGAGGCTGGGGTTTATACTCCTTCTGACGATTATATGCGCAAAGCTCAGGCCCTGTGTAATGCACATAATGTCTTGTTTATCGCCGACGAAATTCAAACAGGCATCGCCCGAACAGGAGCCTTATTGGCCGTTTGTGGGAACTGTACTTGTCAAGGTCATTGCGAAAAGCAGCAAACCTATGCACAACCTGATATTCTGATCTTAGGAAAAGCACTCTCTGGTGGCGCCTATCCTGTGTCTGCAGTGCTAGCAAATGATGATATCATGAATGTGATCAAACCAGGACAGCACGGAAGTACTTTTGGTGGTAATCCGGTTGCTGGGGCTGTAGCAACCGAAGCTTTAGAAGTAGTAAGAGATGAAAAGCTGGCTCAAAATGCGAGACATTTGGGAGAACTCTTTAGAGCCAAAATGAATGAATATATTCAAACGAGTACCATTGCTAGTCTGGTGAGAGGTCGCGGCTTACTCAACGCAGTAGTAATTAATGATACCGAAGATAGTTCTACAGCTTGGGACATTTGTATAGCGCTACGTGATAATGGTTTATTGGCTAAGCCAACCCACGGTAATATCATCCGTTTTGCCCCGCCTCTAGTGATGAGTGAAGAGCAACTTTTAGAATGTGTTGCTATCATCACAAAAACCTTAAAGGCCTTCGAAAAATAAATCACGACCTGTAAATTATAAGAGCCGCTTGACAACTTTTGGGCGGCTTTTTTTGTGCTTGATACGTGCTGTGACTAAGGTCTCACAGGCGTGCTAGACCCCAGCATCAAGGTGCCAGATAAGTAAAGGGGGTTAGCGGTATATTTCTGAGTATCCAATAGGCAAAAACCAATACCACCAAACTTGTTGTAAAATAGGACTGATGACCAAGATTGTAATAGTAGGCAGGGGCATACTTTTTAGTGGTCATGGCATAAGCTTTTGAAAGGACGATAACTATAACGACAATTAACATGAGGTTGTGCTGTACTGCTTCACCTATTCGAAAGTGCAGCAAATCATGGGCAGCGCGTTGACTTCCACAACCTGGACAGTGAAAACCAGTAGCAAAGTGAAAAGGGCAACGCGCAAAAAACTGTGAGCCACCACCTTTCTCAGGATCGTTGTAGTAATAATAACGCACCAAAAAAAATACAGGTATCGCCAATAGCCAATACCCGTATTTTAAATAAGATCGTATGCTTTTACTAGTACGCAAACTCGCCACTACTTCCTAAGGCTGCTAAAAACATAGCTCCGTAAAAAATGGCAAATAAGCCGATGAGTACAAAACCACCAATGAGACCTATGAGCCCCCACAGTTTAGCATTCTTAGAATCGCTGATGGCGCCTTCATAGTTACCGCCTTCCCATTTGGCATTGACCTGGGCCGCATATATAATACTTACTACACCTGTTACATTACAGCACAAAAAAGTGGTGACAATAGCAAGAATAAGGTAATTACTAGGGCGTTCGGCAGGAACGTTTTGAGGTGGGTTAGATAAATTTTCCATGATTGGTTTGAGTTGTTAGGCAACTAAAATAAACCAAATATTTGAGTGTAAAAAGGATTAAAAAAAAATCGACCTGATTCAGGTCGATTTTTTTAAAAGGCTGTAAGGATATTACATTCCTGCTTGCTTCATTTGCTCTGCGGCCCATTCTTGATATTCGGTATATCCTCCAAAATAGGAAATCATACCAATAAATAATAGTACGATGAGCACGCCTAAAATAAGCCCGATAATTGCAATAATTCTCGCAGTTTTAACCTGGCTGTAATTATCATAACCGTCAGGGTTGGCCTCATAGGTCTTCTTATCTTTATTGGCAAGATATAAAGCTATACCAGATAAAAGTACCCCTCCTATACCTGAAGAGAAACAACAGGCGATAAAGGAAATGATTCCTAATATAAGTGAAATAGTGGCGTTGGGTAGTTTTCTTTCTTCCATATGGGTTGTTTTAGTGGCTAAATAATTTTTATAATATAACTTGTAAAGATCGTTGCTACAGTAATAACAGCTAATGCTGGAATGATAAAGTTAGCATATTTTATAGTTTTAAAGTGATTTACAATTAAAAAACCCAGCAATCCTATCAAGGGATAAATAGCTGGGTACATAAAAAATGCTTCTAAAAATTCGCCTCTAATTAGGTGGACGACAGCACGCTGAATGCCACATCCCATACATTCTACTCCTAAGTATTTTTTATTCATACAAGGGAGCATGTATTCTTCCATAGGGCAATTAGTTGGTGATGGTCAATTTTTGAGATTTAACTAAGCCTTCACTAGTCACCATGCGCACTACATAGATCCCATCGCTCAAATTGCGTGTAGAAAAGGTATAGCTTGTACGAGCACCAGGTTGTTGCTCGTCAAAAATTTGTTTGCCTGTGATGTCAAAAAGACTGATGCTATCAATTTCGGCTGCCTTAGGATTGGCAATTTCCAATTGACCAATGGCATTGTTTTGGTAAATTCCAAAAGACTCTAGGATACTGTCTTCTGCACTTAGAGTTTCATCATCTTCTTCCTGGTCATCCTGCTCGTCCTCATTGTCGCTACCCTTTTTCTTAAAGGCAATATAAAAACGATCCTTATACAGCGCTGGGTCAAGCATATATCTCACCTCTCCGTTTAAGATATCGTGAAATACACCTGTGCGATTGTCGTAGAGGTAGAGCTCATTGTGTGGATATTCGATATCATAACCTACGCTCACATTAAATTGTGATCGGGCGGCTACCTTTACAGTAATCGGGACCAATTTATCCAAATCATCAAAGGGTAAGACATTTGAAATATAGTCTGGTTTTTCTTCAATTTCAAAATAGGCATCGGTAGATACGATACTTACATTCTTTGCATCCATAGCCGGATCGTATCCATCTGTGGCCTCGTCAGAGAATCCAAGAACAAGTTGTCTGGTACTCGAATCATTGATGTTTACATTAATACGCACCTGGGGTAATTGCATCATCTCATTGACATTGGGGTAGTAAGTATTTACCCCTATACCAGGCACCACAGCCTCACTTGATTTAAAATCGGAGTTGTTTCCTTCGGGTACATAGATTCTATAATTATTATTCATTGTAATTGTAGAGGCATTGGTTCCGTATACAAAGAAGCCTTGTCCTATAGGTGAGAAACGGCGATCGTAAGAATTTCCTGTACCTACTCCTGCGGTATTTACAGTTCCATCATCATTGTAAGTGTTAAATACGGCTGGGACGTAGGTGCCCGCCATATCACAAGTTGAGCCAGGAAAATAGGCGCCATACCCACCCTGGTATTCTTCTAGGTAGTGCGTTCTAACTGTTGGGTCCGAATCCCAAAAATAGGCAACCCCAGTAATTCTATCGGTTCTTGTAACGGTGGTACCGCCACATGATGCCGTTCCTGTCCCTGAATTTTCAAATAAGAAATAGTTCAGGTCAAATGCAGATGGATAGGGGTTTCCGATAAATATTTCATCATTGGGTCCACCTACCGTAATAGTTGCATTCCCTGTATGAGGTCTACCTCTAAAATCATATCGTTGGCCTTGCCCTAGGGCACCTACAGCAGCCCCAGAATTATTTGGAGTAGCTTCACCAGCAAAGGTAGAGGGGTCAGAACCATCTACGCCTTTCATGGTAAAACCATAGCCAGGAGCAACTGTACCTGTATTGCTTACGTGTATCCAACTTGTGTAATTGGTACCTCCTGGTTTTCTCCATAACCAATATTTAGAAATAAAGGCAGAGCCAGTGGTGGCCATACCTTGCAGGCTAGGCGATTCTAGCGTAATATTGCTATTTAGGACAGTAGATGGAATAAAGAGTACGGTCTCATTCTGAGTTTGACCTGCTTTAAAAAATCCGTTTTCAGCCGGATTAGAAGCATTAGCCAGACCCACAGGCGAAGACCAGTAATTGTAGGTGTAAGCATCAGAGGTTCCTTCTTGAAATACAGATAAAAGCCCAGTTCCTGTATTAACTGCACTATTGTCTCGTTGTAATAATTGAGAACCTTCACGCAAGGCTATACTAGGAAATCCGTTGGAAGATCCAGGTGCCGAAGCATTACTTACTAGATTAATATCTTCTTCTACAAAAATATAAGTATCCTTTACATAGATATACGACGCTTCAGTTGCAGTAGGTTGCACGTGAAGTTGACCATATACACTGGCGCTTAGGGCGACAAACGCTAGGGTAATAATTGTTTTCATAATGTACTCGTTTAACTCTTGTGAAAGATACGTAAAAATTAAAAGTTTGGTTTTATATGCCTATTTTACTCGATGAAATACACATAATTTGCCTAATTTCACCCAAAATCTTTTAGAATAAATGTCATTTGCTATAGGTCAAGCTGTACAGGCGATAGACGACGATTTGGAAGGCGTTATCATTCAAATTGAAGAAGATCAGATTACCGTAGAAAGCCGTGAGGGATTCTTGGTACGCTTTCGCGAAAGCGAAATTATCCCCCTACACCAACTTGATCTTCAACATATCCGAATTTCTGAGGACACCTTAAAGCAAAAGGAGGAAACGCCTAAAAAACACAGACCCCGACAAAAGCCTAAGCAGCGCAATAGACCTGCTATGGAGGTAGATTTACATATCCACCAGCTTACCAAACAACGCGGTATGTCTAATCACCAAATGCTAACCCTACAAATCGAAACAGCAGAGCGGCAATTGCAATTTGCGATAAGAAATAGAATTCCTAAAGTCGTTTTTATTCACGGGGTGGGTAAGGGCGTCTTACGCAGCGAATTAGAATTTCTCTTTGGCCGTTACGATCAGGTACGCTTTTACGATGCCGAGTATCAAAAATATGGTGTTGGCGCCTTAGAAGTATACATCTACCAAAATCCTAGTTCTCCACAAAATCAACAGGAGTACTAATTGTAATAGCAGGGGTGGCTGTAAATACGCCAAAAGCTATATCTGTAGTATTTCGAATGACCTCTTCGCCATTTTCATTTCTAAATTCGAGGTCACTTAGTTTTATAGCGATTTCGATATCACTAAAAAGCACTTCATGATCTCTAAAGACTTCTATATTATAGGAGATAGCAACGTCTGGGTTGAGATAATCATCAAGACTATCATTGTCGGGATCTGAGTTGTCATTGCTAGGATCTATATCTAAATTGGCATCTTCCTCTATGGTAGGAATACCATCATTGTCATCATCGGGGTCAAGATAATCAAAGATGCCATCGCCATCGCTGTCTCTGGTTTGATCGACATCTATAACACCATCTGTAATAACCACACCTTCAAGAAGCGTTGGTACATTATCACCATCGTCGTCAAAGTCAAGGTCATCACTAATCCCATCATTATCAGAATCTAGCCCCATTTCCAAACTGGCTGGGATCCCGTCGGCATCGTCTAACTCTCCTGTCGTGGTAAGGGTTACATCACCTACATTGCTGGTAAATTCTTCGGCCACGGTAGGCGAGGTAGGAGGAATTGCATTGCAAAAATAAGCTGCGCTAACATCACTGTTAAAACGGCGATAGGTCACCTGATTGGAGGCACTTAGAGAAAGTTCTTTTTGTCCTATTTCTGACTCAAATGGGAGGGATGTCGTAAATTCTAAGGCTAAGGTTTCATTATTATCTGGGTTGATTTTGAAGTAGACAAACTCAAAGTCTGTACAGCTTTGAAGGTTTTGCTCGTCAAAATCAAATGAGGTAACTATAAGATCGCCATCATCACATGAGATAAGACCTAGACCTATTACGATTCCTGTCAATACCAACCATTTTTTCATATTGTCACTTTTTGTGTTCACAAAAATAAGTAAAAGCATAAGCTTAGCGCTTTCGCGAAAAAATAATTTTATTTGACTTATTTTTGCTGACTATTACCCCTAAGCTAAAAAACGTCTATGAAATCTGTTTATTTCGATAGTGCTGCCACCACACAAATACGCCCTGAAGTGGCCGAAAAAATGACGAATGTATTACTGGAAACACCCGGAAATCCATCTTCTACTCATGCCTTTGGACGTTCGGCAAAAAGTCTAGTAGAGGGTGCTCGTAAGACCATTGCAGCACAACTCAACGTATCTCCAGGAGAAATTATATTTACCTCTGGAGGCACAGAAGCAGACAATCTTGTGATTAGCTCGGCTGTTAGAGATCTTGGAGTAAACCGTATAATAACTTCCAAAATAGAACATCACGCTGTTTTGCACGCGGCCCAATATGCGGCCAAGACGTATAAGGCTACCCTAGAATATGTACCGCTGAAAGATTGTGGTACACCGGATGAACAGGCCCTTGAACATATGCTCTCTGAGAGTGATGCCAAGACGCTTGTAAGTCTTATGCACGTCAATAACGAAGTGGGTAATATGATCGATCTAAAAAATACAGCTGAAATCTGTAAAAAGTACAATGCGCTATTTCATTCGGATATGGTGCAAAGTATCGGTCATTTTAAGACCGATTTCCAAGAGGTGCCACTAGATTTTGCAGCTGCAGCTGCGCACAAATTTCACGGTCCAAAAGGTGTGGGCTTTGCTTTTGTACGTAAAAACAGCGGTCTCAAACCTTTAATTCACGGAGGTGGTCAGGAACGAGGTTTAAGAGCTGGTACAGAATCTGTGCATAATATCGTAGGCATGGAGCTCGCACTCCAATTGGCAAATGAAAAGCTGGAAGAAGAGCGGGCCTATATTGAAGGGCTAAAGAATTATTTCGCCGAAAGGCTAAATCAAGAAATCCCTGACATTAAACTCAATGGGAATTGCCACAATAATGCGCATAGCACCTATACTTTATTAAATGTGTGCCTCCCTTTAAGTCAAGAAAAAGCTTTGATGTTGCTTTTTCAATTAGATCTTAAAGGTATTGCCTGTTCAAAAGGAAGTGCGTGCCAGAGTGGAAGTGATCAGGGTTCTCATGTGCTAGCCGAAATTTTAGACGATGAAGATCTAAAAAAGCCAAGTATTAGATTTTCTTTTTCTTCATTTAACACTAAAGAAGAAATAGATTATGTCATCACCGTACTAAAAGACTTTATTCAAAGTCCTAGTGCCGTTCTTTCTTAGAACCGAGCAGTCACTCTTACATTGAAAACACGCGGAGTTAAGAAATTTGGGATCGCAAATTGATTTTTGGTGCTCACGTCTCTTACAAAAGTATTTGTGATTGAATTTTGCCGATCAAAAATGTTGTAAATCTCAAATCCTGCAGTCAGTTCTTGAAAAACGCTTAACCAATGCCCTTCTGGAAATGATTTGGTGTCGTCTTTTAATACATAAGAGAAACCTGCATCTGCTCTAAAATAATAGGGCAGTCGGGGTAATTCACTAAAAATATACGGATCTGCATAACTAGGTGAGCCTCCAGGTAGCCCTGTTTGGTACACCATATTTAAGTACAATTTGAGACTAGGGATTGAGGGCACATAATCTTGAAATAGAAAAGCCAATTTGAGGCGCTGATCGGTAGGCCGCGGGATATACCCTCGGTTGTCGATATTTTCTTCGGTTTTTAGGAGTCCAAGACTAATCCAACTTTCGGTGCCTGGTACAAATTCTCCGTTGAGTCTCATATCAAAACCAAAGGCGCGAGCCTCGGCATTGTTACGAGCTCTATATCTAATTCTTACATTTTCCAGGGTATAGGGATTGACATCAGTTAGACGCTTATAATAGGCTTCGGTCACCAGCTTAAAAGGTCGCTCCCATAGATTAAAGCTCCAATCATGCCCAGCCACTACGTGTATCGATTGTTGGGCTTTGACCTCTGGTCTTACCTGTCCTAAGGAGTCTCTCAATTCTCTATAAAGCGGCGGTTGATGGTAAAAACCACCTGACAATCTAAAGACCATATCGCTTTCTATGGCAGGCTTATAGCTTAACTGAGCCCTAGGGCTTACCACGGTTTGTGAGGTAGTTGCGATGTTTTGACCTGAAACGCTCCAATGGTGGGCGCGCACTCCTGCATTGAGCCATGCCTGATCTTCTCCTATGTCAAAACTTTTGCTGTATTGACCATAGCCAGAAACTCTATCGATTTGGACATCATTTTGAGCCCGGATATTGATAAACGGCTCCAAGGGTGCATCAAATGGCTCGTAAGGTTGTTGATTGACAAAGTCTTCTATAGGTGGTCTAATAGAAAAGCCTGCCGAATCTATAATCTCATATTCTTCCAAACGGTCTCTAATATCTTCACGAGTGTACTTAACACCCCAGTCCCACTGAGTCTCATCTTTGAGATAGGTTCCTTTTATTTCTGTATTGATAAAAAGGGCATCCAGGTCGTTACGGGCGTGTGTTAATTGTGCCCCTATACCTTCGGTAAATTCGACTTCACCAAGATCGTCATCGCCAATATTGGTATTGGGGGTACCCAAGCGATATTCGGCAAAAATGTCAAAGTACTCCTGTTCTTGAGTGTGATAAATAGACGATAAGAATTTTAAAGTGAGATGCTCATTGGCTTGATAAATACCCTTAAAAGCACCAAAATAGGTGTCATAGCGATCTTCTTCCTGACCGTCATATAAAACCACTAACGCTACCGGTTCTGAGAGCGTACCAAAATTGGTTTGTCTAGCGAGCGGCTGAAAGCTGTATTTGTTGATAGCGATATTGCCTAGAAAGTCTAATTCAAATTTATTAGAGAATTTATAGGTCATATAGGTCTGAGCGTCAATAAATGTAGGTTGGAAGTTGGTTTCGGTTTGTCTGGCGTCTACTAATAAACTATTATCTCTGTAACGTACTCCTGTGATGGCTGTAAATCGCTCGTCTTTGGAAGCTCCTTCTACCATGGCATTAACTCCTAGTAAGCTGGCATCAAGACTAGCTCCAAAGGAAACAGGTCTTCTGTAGGTAATATCGAGCACAGAAGATAATTTGTCACCGTATTTGGCCTGAAAGCCTCCCGCACTAAAAGCAACATCTTGAGTGAGATCGCTATTGACAAAACTTAGTCCTTCCTGTTGTCCAGAACGTATTAGAAAGGGTCGATATACTTCGATTTCATTGACATAGACCAGGTTTTCGTCATAATTTCCTCCACGCACGCTATATTGTGAACTCAACTCATTATTGGAACTTACGTAAGGCAAGGATTTTAGTAAATTCTCTACTCCGGGTTGCGCTCCACCAATTTTACGTATGGCCGAAGGACTCAAAGTAACAATGCCTTCTACACGTCTTTTGGTACGAGACGAAATGACCACTTCAGAAATCTGGGTGATATCATTTTTAAGGACAGGGTTAAATTCTAAGTCCTCATTGGGTTTTAAGTTAAAGGTAGCTGTTACATTTTTTAATCCCACAAAAGAAAAGGTGAGGGTGATGTCTTGATTTGCTGGTATTTCTAATTGGTAAAACCCATTAAAATTGGTTTCAGTCCCGATTTCTCCTGATGTGATATTAACTCCAGGGATTGGAATATTCTTTTGATCGAGAATAACGCCTCGTATGGTTCCAGTTTGCGCTACTGCTATGGCAGTCAAAAAAAACAAAGAAAGAAAGGCGAGTAGTGATTTATTTTTCAAATGCATTAACTTTTTCTGTAGAAGGTAGTTTCAAAAGTAGTACTATTTCCCACATTATCTGTGACTATGAGTTTTAATTTATTTTCGGTATCAGTTATGACATTATCATCAAAATCATGTACTAATCGATCGGTTTTATAATCGTATTCCATAAGGATAAATTTCCCATTAACCGTAGCGCGATAGCCGCTTATACCACTTTGATTATCTTCAATTTCAAATGCCAAGGTATTAAATTTTGACATCCACTTCCCATCTGTTACATTTTTAGGTCTAATTACAGGAGGTGTGGTGTCCATAGCAATGGTGTACTCACCTAAGGTTCGGGTACTGGCTGTAAGCATATTATCTTTTAACCGTGCTCCAGTGTAATAAACCTTGTCATTGTAACCTTTCCTCGCAATATACAATTTGTCGTGATCTGTAGCCTGATAGGCTGACAAATCATAACTGATGATGGCATTTTTGTGAAGGGGAATTTCCTTGTGGTGAAACTGTAGGTCGTCACCATTAACGCTAATATCTAAATAAGCATCTTCATATAAGGCGCCTCTAGGGATATAAACACTATACTTCCCTTCGGCAAAGTCATAACTCTCATTGGCCTGAACAAAATGATCTGTAGGTTGTTCCTTTTTTAGATCGATAATTTGTTGATCTGCCCCGGCTATTGGAATTTGAATGACTACTTTATTTCCTTTGTAATCCATCACCCTTATCGTGTACTGGTAAGAGAGCGAATCTTTGATATAAAGCATTCCTTGGTCAACCGTTTGAGGATAAATACTCAATGGATTATTCGATTCAACAAATAATTTCTGTATGCGATTTTTACGTTTAATGAAATAGGCATAATCTATCATGCGATTGATATACCTGGTCTCTGCAAAAGAAAACTTATTCATTCGCACTTCAAAATTTGGCCTACCGTTTAAAGTGGTCTCTATAGTGTAGATACCATTTTTATTGTTTGCCCCATCTTGTTTGTCTACCGTACTAATACCAAATCCAATAGTGCCCGTGGCCTTTATTTTTTCGGCTATGTACAAACCATTATCTTTTTTGGTAAGTCGTAACTCGACGGGATTTTGGGAACCATTTATCTGGGAACCCTCTGCTATAGGATAGGCCATTACCCGATTGATTATAGGTCTTCGCGTATCGGGCACATCAATACCAAAGAGAAAAGGGTTCATTGGGCGTGCATTGCGATCTCTCAATTCGAAATGAAGGTGCGGCCCACCGCTTCCCCCAGTATTTCCACTATAGGCTATCAGACTTCCTTTGGTAACCACAAGTTCATCACTCTTAGGAAATAATTCGATCTGAAAATCTTCTTTTTGATACTGCTTTTTCTTTACATAAGCCTCAATCTCTGGAGAAAAGGCTTGCAAATGAGCGTACACGCTGGTATACCCATTGGGATGTTGAATATATAATGCCTTTCCATAACCGTAATGAGAAACTTTGATTCTACTCACAACACCATCGGCAGTGGCTAATACAGCTAGCCCATTTTTTTGTTGTGTTTTGATATCTAATCCACTGTGAAAGTGATTGCTTCTCAATTCTCCAAACGTACCAGAGAGGACCAAGGGGATCTCTAAGGGAGGACTAAAGTAATCTTGAGGTATAGCTTGTTGACCTAAAATAGATAAAGAGAAGAATAGCAGGGCGATAGGGAGCCTGCTTAATATATAATTATTCTTAAAAAAAATCATCAAATGCGCACTAGTTAACAGCTTGATTAAAATGTCTACTCATCTAAATTGCTTAGCGTATGTTCCAAGGCTTTGCAACATCCAAACGACCCATCTCAAGTATAAACACTTTCCGGACCTACTTATTGTGCTACCGCAGGCAAACCACAGAGGCATTAATAATGAGACCAGGTAAAAATAAGGTGTTTAGGGATTTTATTCGACGATAAACGATTGTTTATACTCTTGAACTACTGCAAAATAGCCCAATGCAAAATTGTTGGCATCATCTACATTGTCAAAAACATCCGTATTGTCAATATTGGTCACATTGATATAGTTACCTCTTACAGTAGTGACCGGTGTTTGAAATGGATTATCTCCTGCTTCGCTTTGCTCAACCAATAAATTGATATAATTGTAAAAATCCTCATCGGCGCCCAGGATGCTAATCTCGACCATATCGCCTGCTTCTAATGCTTCACTGTAGAAATATGAAAACTGAAATTCTTGGCCAGGGTAAAAAGTGTCTTCGGTACCTAAGAATTCTCCAAAATCGAAGTCAAAAACGTAGTAATTTTCTTGGTCAGGTATATCGGTAAAGCTAATAACTACCTCGGTATCCTCGTCGTCAAACAAACTGCCGTCACCTTGTTCTATAGCATCAATTGGCGTTGTAGGTACATAGGTTGTAGTGGCTAGAAAGAGTTGGTCTTCAAAGGTAAAGGTCAAGGTGAGCGGATCTTCTGTGGTAAAAAATGAAGTCGCTGCCTGATTCATGTCATTTACTGGAGATCCAAAGGCAGGCACGGGAATGTATCTACCTGGAATAGAAGGGTCCGGGCCAAAAAGGACAAAGTCTCCTGTAGCCTCATTAGAAATTTGTAAACTGCTCAATGTCGCAGGCTGATTGGAGTCAAAAAAAGAACTTGTGGTACTTGCCTTGATCCTAACCGAGCTAAAGTCTTGACTTTCATCTATTCGGATAACAGCATCTAGGATGATACGTGGTTCATTTTCTGGAAGATCGACATCGATTACATCCTGGCACCCAATAAATAGGTGAAGAATAGCGATACCTAGAATAACTTTTAGATTTTTCATAATAAAAACTCTTAGTTTGAAATTTGAATGGATGCTTGGTGTTCTTGCGCTACTGCGAAATACCCTAAAACAAATTCTTGCGGTCGTCCCACATTGTCAAAAATATCAATATTGTCGACGCCTTCAACCTTTAGGATATTACCTCTAACGGTGGTCACCGGCACTTGAAATGGGCCACCATCTGTCAAATCACTTTGTTCAATAAGCAGATCCATATAATTGTAAAAGGCCTCGGTAGCACCCAAAATGCTAATATTGACCTCTAGATTCTCTTCAAATGAATTTTCGTAGAAATACGTAAAAGTAAATTCCTGATCATTGATAAAGCGGTCTTCAAGGGTCAAAAACTCATTAAAATCAAAATCAAAAACATAGAAATTATCAGGTGTTGGTAAATCTTTGAAAGTGACTTGCACCTCTATATTGTCTTCTCCAAAAACCGTACTCGTTCCTTGATCTAGTGATTGTATAGGCGGGGAGGGTGCAAATCGTGTTTCGGCTAGATATAGCTCCTCCTGAAAAACAAAGGTCAGGATAAGGCGACCGTCAAAAAATACATCGTTTCCAATTAAATCTCCCGGTGCTGGTTCTACGTTATCGCCCAAAGGCACATATTCGTTAGGCTTCTCAGGGTCGGGCGTCAAGAAGATGGTACCACTTACATCAGTAATTGCCTCATTGATGATTTGCATACGGGTTAAGGGTGTGGGGGTGTTTTCTTCAAAAAATTTACCCGTAGTATTCACCTTAATACGCAAGGGCGAAGCATCGTTTTCTAAATCAAGTCTAATTAATGCATCTACTATCAAACGTGGCTCTTGAGGCGGCAAATCTACATCTACCACATCTTCACAACTGATAAGCAGCAATAGGAATATCAATATGTAACCACTTGATCGCATTAAAATTTAAAGTTATAAGTCACAGAAGGAACAATACCAAATATTGATGTCCTCACCGCTTCATTTCTTCCTGTATCCTGATTTTGTCTAAAATTTATCGAAGCAGCATTTCTGCGATTGTAAATATTATACACACTAAATACCCACTCAGATTGCCATTTACGACCTTTGTTTTTTTCGGGTGTAAGCGTAGCCGATAGATCCAATCTGTGATAGGAAGGCAGACGTTGTTCATTTCTAAAACCATAGGTAGGGATGACGATTCCTTGGAATTCAAATTGCCCTACAGGGAAATTGGTAGGCTGCCCCGTCTGAAATAAGAAATTAGAACCTAGTGTCCATTTTGGATTGATTTCATAACTGGCGTTGATAGAAATATCATGGGTTTTGTCGTAGGGTGTATTATACCATCGTCCAAGGTTTATACCGGTCTCTCTAGGTGTTCTCCCAGGAGTTCTTTGTTCTGATTTGGACAAGGTGTAGGCCAACCATCCTTTGAGTTTTCCGTCGTTTTTACGAAAAAGGACCTCCCAGCCATAGGCTCTGGCCTCGCCATTGAGAATAACCTGTTCTATAGCGTCATTCGCTATCAAATCGGCACCGTCGATATAATCAATTCTATTCTGTACATCCTTGTAAAAGACTTCAGTCTCTAAGGTAAAAATGTCGTCGTCAAAATTCTTAAAAAAGCCCAGGGCGTATTGATCTAATTTTTGAGGTTTGGTAAATGGCCCACTAGGCGTCCATACGTCTAACGGCGTTGGAGAACTCGTATTTGACAATAGGTGTAGGTATTGTACCAATCGGGTATAGCTCGCTTTTATAGAAGTATCTGAATTAAAAGCGTAGGAAGCGGCAATTCGCGGTTCAAGATTGTTGAATGTGGCCAGGGTTTCGCTACGACTAATATCTGTTTCTACCGCAATAGGATCGGCTCCTTTGTACAAAAGTAGGAAGGGATCAAAAATCACAGCTTGATTATCTCGATACACATTAACTTCATCTTGTCCCAGTCTAACAAAATTGCTAAAGCGCAAACCGTATTCAACGGTTAGATTACTGCTGATGTCTTGCTCTAGACCAAGATAAACAGCTGCCTCATTTGCATATTTTCGCGTAAGCTGATCGGTAATTATACCTGAGTCACTGCTATTGGGTTCAATCTTACCTGGATTAAAACTGTAATAAATATTATTAATCCCAGCGTTGATCTGGATTTTATCGCTTAGGTAATAATTAAAATCGTACTTCAAATTAATATTTTGAATGCCAGAGTTCCATTTAAAGCCAACAAAATCAAGTTCTAAGCCGTAATAATAGTCACTGTAGATAAGCGAAGCATTTGAAAAAAGTTTGTCGCTAAAGAGGTGATTCCATCTCAGATTAAGTGTAGAATTACCGTATATGTTGACAAAGCTATCGTCGAGGCTAAATAAATCTCTCCCAAAATAACCTGATAAATAAAGACTATTATTCTCATTTATTCTATAATTGAGTTTGGTGTTGAGGTCGTAGAAATAGGCCTTGTTGTCGATATCAAAAAGGGGGAGAAATAGATGGGCGTAAGAAGCGCGCCCTCCAATTAAAAAGGCGCCCTTATCTTTTTTAAGAGGACCTTCGGCTAGTAAACGGCTGGCAACAGCACCAATCCCACCACTCATGTGAAATTCTTTACTATTTCCTTCCTTTTGATAGATATCCAAAACCGAAGAAACACGACCTCCATAACGGGCAGGAATTCCTCCTTTGTACAACTTTAAATCTTTTATAGCGTCGGGGTTAAATACAGAGAAAAACCCAAAAAGGTGAGACGAGTTAAAAATAATCGCTTCGTCTAATAAGATTAAATTTTGATCTACGGCACCACCACGTACGTTGAATCCTGAAGCACCTTCACCGGCACTTGTCACTCCTGGAAGTAAGAGTATTGATTTGATGACATCGGCCTCCCCAAGAATGACAGGAATCTGTTTGATCGTTTCTGCAGAGAGTCTATTGACACTCATTTGAGGTTTACGGATATTGACGCGTTCGATATCATTCTCTATAACAATTTCGTCCAGCGATTCTGTGGCTTCATTTAATTTGAAATCGAGTTTGATATCCCGATTCAGGGTAATGGTAGACACTTGATCCTTGTATCCTAGATAACTAACTTGCACCTTATAGGTTCCTTCGGGTAAGGTAATTGAGTAAAAACCATAGGTATTAGTTACCGCTCCTTTTTGAAGTTCTGGAAAGAGAATATTAACACCAATAAGAGTTTCGTTACTCGCATTGTCGGTTATCGTTCCGCTTAATGTAAATTTTTCTTGTGCATAGGCTATTTTACTTATGGCGAATGCCATACATATCGCAAGTAGGAATTTTTTCATTAAAACCGATTTTTAGTAAAACTACTATCTAAATGTTAAGAGAGTTGTTAAATAGGGTCTCTTTTTTTGTGCAGGATGAATAAAAAAAAATAAGCGCTATTTCTAGCGCTTATTTTTCATACTCAAGATCTTAGTTGCCGTCTTAGTCAATAATCTCATTAAGAGTAGCACTTGGACGCATGGCCTGGGAGGTCTTGTCAAAATCTTGATGATAATATCCTCCAATATCAACTGGACTTCCCTGAGCTTGGTTGAGCTCCTGGATAATTTGTTCTTCGTTGGTCTCTAAGGCTTTGGCTATCGGTTCAAATTCTTGTTTGAGTCGCGGATCTTCATTCTGGTTGGCTAATTCTTGTGCCCAATACATAGCCAGGTAAAAATGACTTCCTCGATTGTCCAATTCGTTCACTTTTCGCGAAGGCGATTTCTTATTTTCTAAAAACTTAACAGTGGCCTGATCTAAGGCATCGGCAAGTACCTTTGCACTTTTATTGTCTGTGCTCTCTGCTGTATGCTCAAGCGAAACAGCAAGTGCGAGAAACTCACCTAGAGAATCCCAGCGCAAATGACCTTCAGATAAAAACTGTTGTATGTGTTTTGGAGCCGATCCGCCTGCTCCTGTTTCAAATAATCCACCCCCATTCATAAGAGGTACAATTGATAACATTTTGGCACTTGTTCCTAATTCTAATATAGGGAAGAGATCGGTATTATAGTCTCTCAATACATTTCCGGTAACAGAAATTGTATCTAATCCATTCTTCATTCTTTCCAAGGTAAATTGGGTAGCCTTTACCGGAGACATAATATCGATCTGTAGGCCATCTGTGAAATGATCAGAGAGGTAGGTTTTTACCTTTTTTATAAGCTCAGCATCATGTGCACGATCCTCATCTAACCAAAAAATGGCTGGAGTTTGGGTTGCATGTGCTCTTTTAACCGCCAGCTTCACCCAGTCTCTTATGGGCGCATCTTTTACCTGACACATTCTCCAGATATCCCCGGCTTCGACCTGATGAGTGGTTAGGGTCTGACCATCTTGATCAATTACTTTGACCACCCCATCAGATTCTATTTCGAAAGTTTTGTCATGAGAGCCATATT
>CAZJWI010000181.1:0-44852 GCA_964549485.1 uncultured Flavobacteriaceae bacterium | reverse complement strand
GAGGAGGAGGAAGCAAGCCGTCTATGACTTCGGCAATAAACTCCTCTTTGGTCATATCGGCGCGCAGGGCGTAATTCATCTTTTTTTGATTACCTAAAGTGTCAACAGTTTCCTTCATCATGTTTTTGCCACAGGCAGACCCTGCACCATGAGCTGGATACACGATAACGTCATCTGCCAAAGGCATTATTTTTTGGCGCAAGCTATCGTATAGAAAGCCTGCTAAGTCTTTTTCTGTGAGCACTCCCATTTTTTGAGCGAGATCAGGACGTCCCACATCACCCAAAAACAGTGTATCCCCACTAAAAATAGCGTGATCTTTTCCGTTCTCATCTTTCAATAAATAGGTGGTACTCTCCATCGTATGTCCAGGAGTATGCAACGCCACTATAGTGACTTTACCCAACCGAAATTCCTGACCATCGGTCGCGATTTGTGCGTCAAAAGCTGGATTGGCGTTAGGGCCATAAACAATAGGAGCACCTGTCTGTTTAGAAAGTGTCAGGTGGCCACTTACAAAATCGGCGTGAAAATGCGTTTCAAAGATATATTTTATCGTCGCCTTATCTTCCGCTGCTCTTTTGATATATGGTGCTACTTCTCGTAATGGGTCAATGATAGCGGCTTGGCCATCACTTTCAATATAGTAGGCGCCTTGTGCTAGACAACCAGTGTAAATTTGCTCTACTTTCATATTACTAGGGTTTTTAATGGTGTATTCGTCTTTTCTCGTTTCGCTTTCGCGAAAGCAAAACAAATACCCTGTAAAAGTATTCAAAACCTAAAGTGTATACAGTAACCTAAGTTACATAGTTAGAAAGATAAGAAAAACGGCTGTATCTAGGAGTGATAAAGGTTTGTGATTTAGCTGGTTATAGCCATAAAATAGACTTTGGGCAGCGCTAAGATGACTGGGAAAAATCACTGTGATTTCTCACTCTGCCACCTTATATTATACCCAGGAATAACTGTGCTTTGATGGTCTTAGATGGATGCTGTTATATTGCTATTATAGCCACCGGCCGTCTTGTGAGATGAAGTACCTAACCTCTATTGTTTAACAAAAAACTCCATATAAAATATAAACAGGGCCATTACGAATATGAAGTACCCAAATCCTTTCTTTAGCCTCTGCCCATCGATAAAGTTGCTTAAATAACTACCTATAAAAATACCTGCAAGTGAAATACTGGTAAAGACAACAAGAAAGTTCCAATTAATGTCCATGGTTAAGGCATCACCCAAGAAAAATCCGAGTAGGGATTTAAAGGCGATAATCATCAAGGAAGTTCCTACAGCCACTTTCATCTCTACTTTTGCCAAAATAACCAATGCCGGTATTATCAAAAAGCCACCTCCAGCGCCTATCATACCTGTGACACCGCCTACGAGTAATCCTTCGCCTAGAATAAGTGGATAATTATAAGAGACGCTACCATCTCTATGTACTTTGTTTTCTTTTCGCGTTCTGAGCATTGAAATAGCGGCTGGAAACATCAGTATGGCAAACAATCCAAACATGCCCATCCGTCTGGTAAATTGGAAGCTGCCAATGGTAAAAAGCACATCAGCAAGCGCAGGCACCACATAATATCTTACCAGAGTTACGCCAACAATAGCAGGTATCCCAAAAACTATGGCGGTGCGCCAGTCTACGTAACCTTTTAAATGCTGTTTGAGACCCCCTACCAATGCACTAGACCCTACAATAAATAGAGAATAGGCGGTAGCTATTTTTTCGTTGACACCGAATAAATAGGCGAGTACCGGTACAGCCAGTATCGAACCTCCTCCACCAATCAGGCCTAGGGAGATGCCAATAACCAAGGCACTCAAATAGCCTAAAATTTCAATTATTTCCATAAGTCAACATTGTAAGGATTAGCAGGCAAAAGTATATGGGTCTTAGGATAGTTGCGGTAACTTAGGTTACATAATTAATCTAAGTTAATAATTTCGATAGCGTTTCTATGCAATACAATCTGACCTTTGTTTTCTAGTTTTTTGAGCAATCGAGAAATGACTACCCGAGAGCTATGCAACTCATAGGCAATGTTTTGGTGCGTCTGATGAATAATATTTTCATTAGTGACACGTGTTTTTTCTTTGAGATAATGAATGAGGCGCTCATCAAGATTGTCAAATGCAATACTATCCAGGGTGTGTAATAATTCATTGAGACGGCTATGGTAACTCTCAAAAACAAAATTGCGCCACGATTTGTATTTAGAGGTCCACAACTCCATGTATTGTATAGGGATCATAATCAACTTAGTGTCGGTCTCTGCAATGGCTCTTATTTCACTCTTGGTTTGACCCATACAACAAGTCATCGTCATAGAGCAAGTTTCACCTCTCTCCAAATAATAGAGTAGCAATTCGTCACCATTTTTATCTTCTCTAAGAACCTTTAGGGCTCCAGATACCAATAGGGGTACTCCTTTTATATAAGCCCCAATTTCCATCAATTTATGACCCGCGGCTACTTCTTTGTATGTGCCCACCTGAACAATTTCGTTTAGTAGCGCACTTTCAAATAAGTGTCCATAATTCTTTTTTAGTTCCTGGATCATATGTAGAATTAAATTTTAATTTGACTCCGTATAGCCTATTAGCATCAGTAATGAAAGTTACCAATTAAAAGCTGTTAAGGCGCACATTGGCCACATGGGATCTTATTATTAAAATCGATAAGCTATTTTATCAATTGTATTTAGGAGCCTTGGTCAATGTATTGGTGTAAACTTAAAATTTTACTTTAAGTCAAAGCGTAACTTAGGTTACATATGTAAATTAAAGCCATAAATTAAGGGGTGTTATTGCTATAGTAGGTAGCCTATAATTATATTTAAATTTGCTTATCGGTTTTCTATAGAGTTGTAATAATGTTAAAAATGATAAATAGAATGTAGAATTAAAATAATCCTTACAATGAAATTCTCTGCCATACAATGGATAATTATTACCACTATACTGCTTATCACCGTGACTATTTTTGCGACGATGAATCTCGCTTTTAGCTGGGTGTTTTACGCAACTGTGCTAGGGCAGGTTGCGCTCGTTATTACCGTAATTAAAGTGTTAAAAGACGACTATACTACTACAAAAACCTTTGACGATTTTTATCAGGACCGTCCCGATTTGGGAAGATCCGATTCAGGCTCAAATTAATGTTACTTGAAAAGTGATTTTATATAGTCAGGCATAAAGGTCAAAAGTAGCTTTGCGCGTCTTTGTGACAATGGTCATATCTCAGATCAAAACGGGGTGGTATCTTCAACCACTATACTTGACCTTGTAAGCAATGAAAAAAATTCTAATTCCTGTAGATTTTTCTAGTGCATCTAAAAAAGCGGTCACCGTGGGGGTGGCACTGGCCCAACAGCTTAATGCCAAACTCATCTTGGCACATATGCTCGATCAGCAAGTAAGCTCTTCAAGTCAAAATGAAACAGAGCGTATCTCCCGCAACGAGCATACCTCCAAAGAGATTGCAGAAAAGTTTGCTCATTTTTGTAAGGATCCAGAATTTGCAGATGTCATCATCGAACCCTTACTTCAGAACACACATGATTTTGAACGTATTTCGCATTTAGCCAACGACTTAAAATGTGATTTTCTCATCATAGGTACCAAGGGCAAAAAGGGGGCAAATGCCAGCTTATCTACCAATAATACGGCACAAGCTATAGCCGAAGTTGATATTCCTGTTTTAGTTATTAAAGAAAACAGTCTTCAATTTGCCTGTTCAAAAATCTTGTTTGTGAATAACTTTGATCAAGAGAGTGTGTCGGCTTATATCCGTATTAAGAAAATTGCCAATGTGTTAGGGTCCACCTTAGATCATCTTTACGTCAATACTCCAGGATCTGGGTTTAAAAGTACTGCCGAAGTGGATGCCTTATTATTTAATTTCTTTCAAAAAGCTGGAGAAGCACATCCCGTACAGGCTATTAAAAAGGTACACCGTATCTCAGACTATTCTATTGCCGATGGTATAACAAGCCACTCGCAATTAAATGCCATAGATATTATTGCCATACCTACACATGTGAGAAGGCATCCAAAAGAGCAGCTGTCAAAAAGTATAAGTGAAGCTATTGCGTATCAAGCCATAAAACCTGTGTTGACCCTTCACATTTGATGTGATTAGGAGCAAGGTCGTAACAGTTTAGGATAAGGAGTGAGGTCTTAATTTGAGTTTTATGCCGATTGAGGCAGTTGATGTGCTCGATCCGATTTATTGTGATCATTAATCAAATAACCCTACAAACTTAATCCGTTAAAAGCGTACTGATCTAATTTTTCTTAATACCTTTTAGTGGAGTACAATGTCGAGGCATATATACTCCTGCAATTGGGCATTATCATTTAACAAATTAGACCTATGAAGGCATCAGACCTTTTGATAAAGGCGCTAGAAAACGAAGGCGTCGAATACATTTTTGGATTACCAGGCGAAGAGAATCTTGATTTGCTCGAATCTATTCGTACCTCAAAAATCACCTTTGTGCTCACCCGCCATGAACAGGGAGCGGGATTTATGGCGGCAACCTATGGTAGACTCACTGGTAAACCAGGGGTTTGTTTGGCAACCTTAGGACCGGGAGCCACCAACATGATGACGCCCACGGCTTACGCCCAGCTTGGTGCTATGCCTATGATGATCATAACTGGACAGAAACCGATTAAAAAGCGAAAACAAGGTAAATTCCAGATCGTCGATATTGTCGAAATGATGCGACCATTGACAAAATTTACACGACAAATCACTCACAGTGAGCATATCCCAGCGCTTGTAAGAGAAGCTTTTCGTCTTGCCTCAGAAGAACGACCAGGTGCTGTTCATATAGAACTCCCAGAAGACATTGCACAAGAAGAGCCCTCACAGTCAACAGTGTTTAAGGTAGTACCTACACAACTGCCCACGGCTACCTCAACTGCAATTCAAGAAGCAGCGAGAGCGATCTCAGCGGCCCAATACCCCCTTATTTTAATAGGGGCAGGTGCCAATCGTAAAGATAGTTGTGCCGCCTTGTCACAGATGGTTGATAGTCTTTCTATTCCTTTCTTCAACACCCAAATGGGAAAAGGAGTTATAGACGAAAGAAACAGTAACTATTTAGGTACCGCTGCTCTATCTGATGATGACTTTTTACACCAGGCCATCGATTATGCGGATGTCATTGTTAACGTAGGCCATGATATCGTAGAGAAACCTCCATTTTTTATGCAATCCAATGAAGAACGTAAGGTGATACACGTCAATTATTTTGCAGCCGAAATAGACGAGGTCTATTTTCCGCATCTCAACGTAATTGGAGATATTAGCGATAGTGTGCGTCGTCTTACAACTGCCTTAAAGGAAGAACAACCTACTTGGGACACCACTTTTTTTGACAAGGTGAAAGCCAATATCAATAAGCGCCTTACCACCTATCAGGATGATAAGCGTTTTCCAATATTACCACAAAGATTGGTTAAGATGTTACAGGACAAGCTCCCTACAGATAGCATCATTACATTAGACAACGGGATTTACAAATTGTGGTTTGCCCGTAATTATAAAGCCTATTCGCGCCACAGTTTGATCCTGGATAATGCCTTGGCGACTATGGGAGCAGGACTAGCTTCTGCCATGATGGCTAAAGAACTACATCCCGATCGCGTTGTGATATCTGTCAATGGCGATGGTGGATTTATGATGAATTCACAAGAGTTGGAGACAGCAGTACGCATGCAATTAGATTTGATTGTAATTGTTTTAAATGATCATGGCTATGGGATGATTGAGTGGAAACAACAAGGAGAAGGTTTGCCATCTTACGGTCTTCAATACGGCAACCCAGACTTTGTTAGCTATGCCAAGAGTTTCGGTGCCTCTGGTTATTGTCCTTCTAGTATAGACGAATTTGAGCAAATTCTCAGCAGTACTATGAAGACTAAGGGCGTCCATCTTATTGATTTGGCGGTAGATTATTCGCTAAACCACGAGATATTAAATAATAGAATTAAGAATACGCTTCACATTTAAAATCATAAAGACATGGAAAAGACTACAATTATAAATCCTGCCACCGAAGAAGAAATAGCGACCTATGATAGAATTTCGGCCAGTGAGGCCTCATCGCGTATAGATATCGCACAGCAAACGTTTCAAAACTGGAAAAAGACGAGTCTGGACGAGCGCATCACGCTTATGAGAAAACTCGCCGACATTTTTGATGAAAATAAAGAGGCTTACGCCAAAATGGCAACTCAAGAAATGGGAAAGGTCATAGGACAAGCACGCAGTGAAATCGAAAAATGTGCTATGATATGTAGGTACTATGCCGATAACATACATACACTAATAAAGGACGATATGGTGGAGACTGAAGCCACTAAAAGTTATGTGACTTTTCAGCCACTAGGGGTAATCTTAGCCGTGATGCCTTGGAATTTTCCCTTCTATCAGGTGATCCGATTTGCTGTCCCTGCTGTGATGGCAGGTAATACTGGGGTACTCAAACACGCCTCCAATGTACAAGGTTGTGCGATGGCTCTTGAAAACGCTTTCGCGAAAGCGGGATTTCCCAAAGGGATATTTACCAATTTGAATATTGCTTCTGATGCGGTTGAGAGCATTATTGAAAATGATCATATAGTTGCCGTTACTTTGACGGGATCTGATCCTGCAGGACGGTCTGTGGCCACTATTGCTGGTAAACATTTAAAGAAAACCGTACTCGAACTGGGCGGAAGTGATGCCTATATTATATTGGAAGATGCCGATATGGATAAAGCGACAGACTTGGCCACCTATGGCCGTTTACAAAACAATGGTCAAACTTGTATTGCTGCCAAACGTTTTGTCGTACTGGCGTCGATTTATGATGAATTTATTGCGCAGTATACCAAAAAGATGGAAGCGGCAACCATGGGTGACCCTATGGATGAGAATACCTATTACGGTCCTATGGCCCGTGTTGATCTGAGAGATGAACTACATGAGCAAGTCAAAGAAACTATTGATCAAGGAGGACGTCTAGTTACCGGAGGAAAAATACCCAAACGCAAAGGCGCTTATTATCCAGCCACGATACTTGCAGACTTAAAACCCGGCATGACTGGCTTTGATCAGGAACTGTTTGGACCTGTGGCCTCGGTTATCAAAGCTCAAGATGAAGAAGAGGCTATTGACCTTGCAAATAATTCGCAGTTTGGATTAGGATCTGGAGTCATAACCGCAGACAGCCTACGTGGAGAACAGATTGCACTACGACTGGAGGCTGGTAATAGTTTTGTCAACAAATTAGTAGCCTCTGACCCAAGATTGCCTTTTGGCGGGATAAAGACCAGTGGATATGGAAGAGAGCTCGCCAAGTATGGTATTAAAGAGTTTATGAATACGAAATCAATATGGATTGAATAATATTGTCACCTGTGTAGTACTATTTTAAAACCTCAATTGTATTGAGGTTTTTTTAATAATGGCTCATTCGGGAAGAATCGACAATAGGTAAGGTGCTATACACATTTTATAAGGCCCCAGGTGATCGCATCTTTGTCATGTCAAACAATAAGAACTAATTATTAATTTAAAAACAAGAAACATGACAACATTTAATGTACCTACAAGAGACCAAGTAAGCCCGGTAAATCAAGCTATTTTTGATCAGCTAGAAAAAACGGTTGGCTTTGTTCCAAATTTATTTGCCACCTACGCCTTATCAGATAATGCGTTAAAAAATTATTTAGATTTTTCTAATGCCAAGTCTTCTCTTAAAGCGAAAGAAAAGGAGGTAGTCAATCTTGCGGTAAGTCAAGTTAACAACTGTCAGTACTGTCTTTCGGCACATACGGCTATTGCCAAATTGAATGGATTTTCTGAGGGCGAAATTTTACAACTAAGAGCTGGAGAGGCTTTATTTGATAGCAAACTTGATGCGCTGGCAAAATTGGCAAAAAACATTACAGAAAATCGTGGCAACACAGATACTGATGTCCTGGAGGCCTTTTTTGCTGCTGGTTATACACAAGAGCAACTCATAGACACAATTAGCCTGGTAGGAGATAAAACCATATCTAATTATATCCACAACACTACAAAGGTAGCTGTAGATTTTCCGCAGGCGGTTTCTTTAGAGGAGGCAACAGTATAAGTGTCCCGTAATTATTTAAAAAAAAGCCCGATCTCAGGGCTTTTTTTATACTCGGTTTTTGTCACTTTTAAATTGACTAGTGGTTTGATGTGCGTGTCTTTTAAAGAATTTGGAAAAGTGTGCGGCATCGCTATAACCTAGCTGGTAACCAATTTCTTCTACCGATAAATCAGAATATAATAGCAGTCTTTTTGCCTCTAACATGATTCTATCGTTGATAAGCGCAAGTGGCGAAGCACTGCCTATTTTATTAAATACGTTAGAAAGCGTTTTGGGAGATTTGTGCAAGTGGTTGGCGTAAAAAGTAACGTCGTGCGCTTTTTTAAAGTGCTGCTCTACCAAAATATGAAATTGACGCAAAAGTTCAGCTTGGCTGTTTTGAGTTGTGCCATTGTCCTGAGTTTTTGTAATGAGGCGGCTAGAAGATATGAGAATGCGTTTGAGTAGTACGCGTAGCATTTCGCCTTGAATGTGGTCATTGATAAGAAATTCTTCCTCTAAGAGGTGAAACATTGAGGTGAAAAGGGTCTGCTGTCGCTCATCCAGCGTAATAATAACTGGTCTGGAAGAGCCAAAAAAGAGCAAGCCATTACAAGAAACCTCAGCATCGTGTTCTCGAATACAGTAAAACTCTCGATTAAACACCACAGCAATTAGGCCATCAACTGGATTGATATCAACTTTATTTAAAGGCGTACAAAAAAGTAGCTGTTGCTCATTCAGTATCACTTTATAGCCGTCTACCACAAGCTCTTGGGGATATCGCTGACACCAAATAATTTTATATAAATCATCCCTTTTTAACAATTGTTGAGAGGGTTGGCAATTAAAATTGGTAAGGGTCAAAGTGCTTTCATCCAGAATGCTGTGATAGGTCAGTTTCATGAATTCGTAATTTTGGTAACCATTGGCATATCGGTATGTAGTCTTATCGAATGATCGATCCTAACAATTAGTCCAACTCTTGAAGCATATTGTTTATATTTTCTCTGTCATAGGTATTAAAGTGAGACCCGTCCAATCCATCTCCAATAGCCTTGAGTTCTTTTCGTATTACATTCTTTGCTGATTTATTTTGCGTGACGCGAAATAGAAAATTTAATGACCGCACCAATTGATAGGTGACCGCACAATCATTACGGGCATAAAAACGAATAGGCTGAAAAACGGTACGCATCAATTCACTAGGTGTAATGGTATTTTGAATCACTGTAAAAGCGTCATCGTTATTGGCTGTCTTAAGTTGGCTTGGCAATTCAAAGGCCTGAACCGCAAGCAAGGTTAATCTCGTGATAACATCTATAGCCGTACCTGGGTCATTGATTCCAGGGCTCAAGGCTTTGACCGCAATCTCCATCAATTTGATCATGCCGCCTATGTAGGTCGAGCTCTCATGTTGATCTTTAACAAATCGAACACATAACTGCAGATCCTCCAGCTGTTCTGAACTAATCTGTTTTTGAATTCTAAATAATGGATCCCCCTCCCATAGGTGCTGATCGATATACGGGAGGATTTCTAAAGTATTGCTTTCATTCTTGAGCGCATCAGGCATTAAATCGATGTCAAATTGGCTAAAATATCCTGAGCGTGTACTGTAAATAATCTTCCAGGTATTTCCAGGTGCCTCACAGGTCTCACTTGAATCTAGAGTGCGCTTTAAGTGCTGATCGCTTTCCTTGTAAATTTTCTCTGTGATGTGATCTATTTGAATTACCACAGAGATACCATGAATGAAATAGATAAATAAGCAGACGCATAAAATCCCAAAAATCGCCCCAAGAAAGGTAGAAAACCCAACCGAATCTTCAGAAGAGTTGTATGATCCTAAGGAGGTAAGAATAAGCAAACAATACAAAAGGGTTCCGGTATATATACCCAAAATTATTTGGTGTTTACTATCTGAAATTAAACCGGGCAAGAGTCTGGGTGAGTAATTTGAACTCGCTTGATTTAGAACCACCATAACCATAGAAAAACTAAAAACAGTCAAGCTCAAAATACCACCTATAACTGTAGATAATATAGTTCGGGCTGTTTCGGTATGTTGTATATATAAGGAAGAGAGGTTTTCTTTAAGCAAATCTGCCATTTCTCGAGTCTCATAACTAAGAATGGTCATTGCCAAGATTACAAAGCCGAGACAGATCAAGACAGGATAAAAGGCAATACTGTGTATAATAGAGCTATACAAGCTTTTGACATATTTTAAAAAATTTTTTATAGAGATCATAAGATGTTTTTGGGTAGGACAACACCTATAGTTTATAAAGCTTTTTACGTCTGGCCAAGCGCAGCGATACTTTTATAAAAGTGCCATCTATAGTAAAGATCTAAAAAAATCACGGGTCAGACGTACTCCATACCATCAAATCGCTCTCTATTGCTTCTAAAGTGCTACACTTTAAGCTATATGCTGGCAATCGGAGCAAAGATTAAATGATTAGGGCGCACCCGAGATGCAGTATCACAGTATCTTTATTTTCATAAGTTAAAGGGCTGCTGTTTAAATTAATATAGCACAAAAGTAAGTTGATAATGGTAGCCTTTTTTTAATCTAAAAACTAACCAAAAATTATATTATGAAAAAAATTGCACTATCTATGTTATTAGCTACATCTTTGATCGCTTGTGATATCGATCAAAAAAAAGAGGCAGAATTGCCAGAAATTGATGTAGATGTCGAAACAGAACCAGGACAACTCCCTACCTTTGATGTAGACTGGGCCGATGTAAATGTAGGCACAAAAACACGTATGGTAGAAGTGCCTAAGGTGGTCGTTGTGATGGAGGAAGAAGAAATAGAAGTTCCTTATATAGACGTTGACATGCCTGATGATGATGAAGTGGAAGAAATGACCCTTGCTGTTGAAGCCGAGGTGGATGGAGTAGAGCACAATATTGCCATTCAACAAATATGGGCCACTGGAGATCGTTTGTATGTAATTTCAGAATTGACTCCTACAACTACTTCACTAGGTGATAAAACGATGAGAGTATCTGATCGTATCGTTTTAAATGCACCAGATCTTAACGTAAAACACATTATAGTAGGTGAGAAGCCTAATCGAGTATTTAATGACCAATTTAAGTATGTAAAAGACTTAAATGCTTTTAAAATGGGATTAGATAATCCTACTGTGATCTATACACGATAAAAGTATACTAATGAGAAAGAAATTGAGATCCTCTACACTAGTTGTAGAGGATCTTTTTTTATATAGATTAAATTAAATTGTATTTTAACCTTATAGTTAGAATAGGACTAAAACCTACCTACCAAAGCGACAAACCGCGATATTATGAAAAATAAGTTTACAGAAGCCTGGAGTAAAATGATTGCCAAGTTGGATTCATGGTTGGATGCAATCATTATCAATCTGCCCAATATGATCATAGCAATAGTTGTTTTTGTCATTGCATTGATCTTGGCAAAATATATCAGTAGGGGCGTTAGAAGGCTATTGCAACGTACTAGACTTCAGAATTCAATGAAAAACCTGATTGCAAAAATTGTGTCGGTCATTGTAATTTTGATTGGATTATTCTTGGTGCTTGGCGTGCTTAATTTGAGCAAAACCTTGAATACGCTTCTCACAGGAGCTGGTGTGGCTGGATTGGCAGTTGGTCTTGCCTTACAGGGAGCTCTGGCCAATACGTATTCTGGTATTATACTGTCTTATATTAAACATTTAAAATTTGGGGATTGGATTGAAAGCAATGGTTATGAAGGTGAAGTGGTAGATATCAATCTCAGAGCCGTAACGATCAAACAGGCAGATAACAATTTGGTGTTAATACCCAATAAAATGGTGGTTGAAAACCCTATTAAAAACTACTCTACCACCTCTCAATCACGGGTGATCTTAAGTTGTGGTGTAGGGTATGGTTCTGATTTGAGAGCAGTCAAAAAACTGACGATGCAAACCGTAATGGACCATTTTAAGGAAGTACAACAAAAGGAGGATATGATCTTTATCTGGCGTGAATTTGGCGATAGCGCTATAAGCTATGAATTGCGATTTTGGATTAATTCGACCAATGCCTTGGAAGTTGCTCGGGCAAAGAGTGAATCTATGATGCTTATAAAGGAAGCTTACGATCGTGAAGGTATCAATATTCCATTCCCAATCCGGACTTTGGACGTGTCAGATAAGCTCATCGATGCTATAGGTAATCGATCTGCACAGAACCCTCAATAGCAAGACGGTACACGCCGCAATCGAGTTCACTCTTATAGGGATACAGCAAAGCCTTAGCCGATAGATTTCTTACATTTAAAGAAATGGAAAAGACAGTAAGGCCTACGGCCCGATGTCAGGGTGTTAGCGGTATTCACCTTTATAATACCGCCATCAAATTATAAGCTATGGGAACATATACAGAAGAAGTGAGTAATAAATTAAATGATTTACTAGAAAAGACTTATGACGCAGAAAAAGGTTTTAAAAAGGCTGCCGAAAATGTAAAAGATGCGCGATTAAAGTCATATTTTGAAAGTAAAGCACAGCAACGATATGACTTTGGGCATCAAATAAAAGCCGAGATAAAAAGTTTTGGTCAAGAAGTGGATAAAGGCGGTAGCACCACAGGTGCACTTCACAGAGCATGGATGGATGTGAAAGCATTTGTATCTGGCGATAATGAAGAATCAATGTTAGAAGAGTCTATCAGAGGAGAAAAAGCCTCGGTAGATGAGTATCAGGACGTCCTTTCTGAAACGAGCTTGCCACCAAGTACCAAAAATATTTTAATGCAGCAAAAACGGCATATTGAAGATGGTTTATCGAACATCAAACGTATGGAGGATTTGCGATAATCTACATATAACCGTTTAGGTTAGTTGGCAAAACATCTTGTTTTGCTCAAAACCATCTTAATCTTATAAAGCTGTAGTTTTAATAGGCTATAGGTCATTATAAGAATAGGATGGTTTCCTTATTTGTCATAAGACTAAGTTTCTTATCCAATTATAATGTTTTTGCCTTGTCTTTTGTCGCGATAAGATCAACCTATCAGCTCACAATCAAATAAGCAACTCTATTTTAAATATACAACGACATAGCAGGTCCGTAATAGAGAAAATTTGGAAGTAGGGTAGTAAAGATGTCTTAGTGTTTAGAAAAAGCTACGTCCGATCTTTAACTATATAACTACGGTATTTCGCTGCTTATATTCTTTGGGTCGGCAGTTGTACTTGGCCTTAAAGATTTTACAAAAATAGCTTCTACTAGTCAATCCAACCGAATAAACAACTTCAGAAATGGATAAATCTGTGGTTCGTATAAGCTTTTCTGCCTTTTCAAGGCGTACGTTTCTAATATAATCTGAAACGGTACGATTAAACATAAATTTGAAACCTTCCTGCAATTTAGCTGGTGATATACCGGCGCGTCTACATAGATTTTTTATAGTGTGCTGTATTTCTGGATATTGTTGAATGTATTCGCTTACTTCAGTGATCTTTTTAAGTTCCTGTCTTAAAAGTCCACTGGAGTTTTGTGGAGATCCTATTTCGGCAAGAAATTGTTCAATTTGCTTGGCTAAGATGATATAGTAGCGACCTTTTTTTGAGAGCTGTTGCGAAAGTTTGTTCTCGTGTTCACCATCAAATATAAGACGTAACTCTTGAGCTATTCTAAGATTATAGTTGCCAAGATGAACAAATTTATTAATGCTGTCTAGATGGAATAGTTGCTTTTTTAATTTTTTGCCAAAGGGGTTATGTTCATTTGAAATCGTATCGAAATACTTTTTCTTATCTGTTAGTATTATGGAGATGGAGAAGGGCTTATCTGCATGACATTTAAGTATACTGGAATGAAAGTTTTCACAACCAACAACCGCCATTTGGAATGGCTCGATTTGGGATGATTCGACCTGATCGGTATAATGGTGATAGCATTCACCTTCCAAACAATAGATAAATTGTAAGGTTGTTAGGGTCTCAATATCGATAGCTATTGAAGTATCTTCATAAAAGGTACCATAAAGGTCAATTGCCATTAAGCCATCCTGAAGTTGTGTACATCGTATTTGGCCATGTCCTATTTGAGGTGAAAAACGAAGTGTATAGGTGTCATTTTCCAAGTCAACTTCACCAGGTATATTTTCACGTAAACCCTTAATAACTTTAGGCAAATATTCTTTGAGTTGAGTTTTCATTGATATTGCATTTGAGGTAATAGCTAAGATTAGGTCAAAGCTTTTACTACCTCTTATCAAAGATATACAACAAGTTTGTCATTATTTAACTGTTATCATACGATTAATATCATTTTCGCGATAGTGTTAAACAAAATTTTGATAATGTTAAGATTGTAGATCGTGGATGAGGTAGCATTTTGGCTAATAAGGTCAATTTAAATAAACTAAAAGTCGTTACTTGTACCAAAATTAAATGAGGTATGAGTAGGAGGGTGTCAAATACTGCAACGCGTAAGGAGATTGAAGAGGTAATGCAGTGCAAATTTCTGTATCCCAACCTCTATAGTCCTAGTCCCATTATCAATGGAAAGAAGGAGAGCACCTTATCTGTAATCACTTCAGAAGATCCTGAAAGCATATCATTTGCCATATGGGGTATGCTCCCGTCTAATTTTGATGACGAATGGACCTATTTTCAGGATGCCCGCGATACCTTAAGTGTAGAAACTGATAATGTTGATTCTCTTGATGAATATAGCGAGGCTCTAAAAGTACACCGTTGTTTGATTATTGTCACAGGTTATTTTATCTATCATCTCAGTGATGGGACGCTATATCCTTACTATATATACGAGGCTTCTCAAAAGCCGTTTTGCCTAGCTGGTATTTATAACACCCTAAAAGATGGCTTTAAAACTTGCACCTTTCTAAAGACAAACGCCACAGGGGTGGTCGCTTCTATTCAAAATGTTGACAAAACCATGCCAGTGGTCATAGACCGCTCCGATTATGCGAAGTGGTTGGATCCAGATACACCTGAAGAAGTTATCAGCCAATTATTGAAGAAGAATGACCATTTAAACCTAAAAGGTCATCCCATTGCCAAGGAATTTTTTAAAAATGAAATTGTCTATGATGGTGTTTTAGAGCCCGTGGCCTACCCAAATGTACCCATGGTAGATTAACAGAGAGTACTACGATATTATAATTTCAACTTGTTACGATATTCGTTAGGCAACATGCCGTATTTCTCAAAAAAGATTTTAGAGAAATAACTTCTGCTTTTAAATCCAATTTTATAAACGATCTCAGAAATGGAATCGTCAGAATTCCGAATATAATCTCTCGACAATTCTAATTTGAGATGTCGTATATATTCGTTAACCGACTTTGAGTATAGCACCTGAAAACCTGTTTGAAGTTTTCTAGCCGATAGTCCTGAAATTTCAGACAAAGCCGAGATAGTGAGAGGTTCACTCATATGATCTAAAATATACGCTGACAGTTCATGTATTTTCTTTATGTCTGTACGGCTTATAGATTCATAGACATTCTCGCCTTTATTAAATTTATGGTGTTCGAGTAACTGTTGCGCCAAAATCAAATTGAGCTGGCCTTCTATAGATAGCGAGCGAATGATGCCACTTTCATAACTGTCTTGTAATTCAGCGATTTGATCTGCAATTTTTAGGCTAAAATTTCCAAGATGCTTAAAATGATCTGGGCCCTTGTCTGTGCTAAAGGCTTCAATCAAATCATCATCTAAATAGGTGAGGTTATTATTCTTCTTCTTTTTAAATTCCTTTCGTGTAACATAAATGAAATTAACTTTCACGCCAATATTCTTAGGAAACACATAGGTCTCTTCAGTTTGAGATTTTGTCGAAACTATAATATTTTGATACCGCTCTAAGTTCTGCTCCAAACCATTCTCTGCATTGTTATAAGTAAGGTGACCCTCTGAAATAAAAATAAAGGCAATGGGTTTCATTTCAGGAATCAAGAATATAATTTTCGTATCCTGTTTGAAATGCACGTCATAATCTACTAGGGAGATGCCCCAATCATAAGAAATAGAACGTATCGTACCGCGACCGTAATCACTTTCAAAAAATAATGAGGCTTCTCCCCATTGTTTAGTAATTTTTCCTCCCAATGACTCACGAAGTTGTTCTATTATTTCGCCTCCGTCCATGGATGTAATCTGTATTTCCAGCATCGTCTTTTCAAGAATAATTCTACATGCAAAGTACCTTGATAAGGAATAAACTGTTTAACAATTTTGAAACAGTTAGTAACAAAATCGGGTAGTTTTGATGCAAATGCTCGGAAAATGTGCTGATATACCCAGTTTTCGAGTTTAAATTTAAGCAGATTGTGAAGAGTTGTCTTTGTCTTTAAATCGCGCTTGGGTGAGGTAATTCTTTGGTGTCAATCCGTATTTCTTTTTAAAGAGTTTGGAGAAATAACTACGTGAATTGATTCCAACCTTGTAGGTAATTTGGGTGATATTAAGATCAGAATTTTCTAATAAATCCTTTGCGGTTTCAACACGAAGATTACGAATATATTCATTCACCGATGATTTATAAAGAACCTGAAAACCATTTTGTAAGGTATTTTGATTAAGGCCTACTCTATTGGCAAGTGCAGATACATTGATCACACTGTCAATTTCATTTTCAATAATTTCTGTGGCTTTCTGTACATTCTCAATGGTCGATTTTCTAAGAATTTTTCGCTTTTCTGGATCGTTTTGATCGTCCACATATTGTTTGAGCTGATGAACAAATATTTCATAGGCCTTTCCCTCAAGGTAAATATGTCTCATAAGACCTTCCAATTCGCATTCAGTGAATTCTTCTATAAATGAGGAAATATCTAGGCTAAAATGGCTTTTGTATAAAAATTGATTTATTCCGTTGACATCTCTAAGTAGTGAAATGAGTTCATCGTTGAGTTCTTCTATAAAGTCTTCAACTTTAGTTTCGAACTTTTTTCTATTGATTTCTAGAGAGTAAAAACATACCGATGTATTGGCAGGAACCTTAATAATGTGGTTGCTCAAATGAGTGCCTGCCGCGATAATATTTTCAAGCCTATTAAGAGTAGTAAAAGTCGATTCATCGCTAAAACCATGTTCAACCGCTGCCTCTCGGTTAAAAAACAGTTTTAAAGGCTGGACCATCCCCTTTTTAAAGTGGAACTCTATAGGGTCCTTGATATAGAAATCGGCATCTACGACGCCAAAACCATTGTCAAATTCATAGGCAGTAATATGACCAGATCCGATACTCTCCGGAATATTTATACAGTATTCATGTGTACGTTCGTCAACCTCTACCCCCATCAATTCGGCAATGTCGTATAATACTTCAGAGGCACTATTATCGGCTATTTCTAGTGGTTTTTTCATTGCTTAGAGAGGTCGCTGTAGTAAATATACCTTATTTACTAATAGAAAACACCTTTTATCAGAAGTTTAATTTTTGCAGTTAATAATGAAATGTATACCGAACTAAATTAATTGAAAACCCCTTTAACTTTGGTAAAAGCTGTTGATAGACAGGTTTTTAGAAATTAACCAAAAATTTATACTATGTTACGTTGGACCATTATTTTTATCGTTTTGGCATTAATCGCCGGAGTTCTTGGATTCACTGGAATAGCCGCCGGAGCTGCCTCCATTGCCAAAATTTTATTTGTTGTATTTATAATTCTATTTATTCTATCGCTCATTTTTGGAAAGAGAGTACGCGCCTAGTCCATCTGAGTGTTTACAAAGGCTGGAGCTGAATAGTTTTAATGTCCCCCGAGCTGCCAAAGACGTGGTCGTTTTCAAATAAGCGCTGTAAGCCATAGGTTTATAATATTTAGTAGTAAAACGGATGTTGATCTGATATAGAAAACATCCGTTTTTTTATGCAATATATGTAACTTGTAATAGCAATAGCTTCTCATTGAGCAGCGATTTATTATAATTATATGACCGTATTTTTAAGTATTTTCATCGTAGTGACCCTGCTAGCAATATTTCACATACTTATGTATGGAAGTAGAGCGTCGAGGTCGCTAAGTTGGATTCTTATTTTACTGTTGCTTCCTATTCTTGGGGCTTTGCTTTATGCCGTATTTGGTATAAATAGAAGAAGAATAAAGATTTATCCATTAAAAGAAACAACCAGACGTAAGCTTTACGACTTCGAACTAATAGAAAACGACATTGCCGATACCGATGACGACTTTCCATCTGTAAAAGGGAAAAAGCTGGCTAATTTAATGCATAAAAGTGCCATATTTCCTGCTTATAGAGGCAACAAAGTGGAGGTGCTCCAACATGGAGAGACAACCTTTGACACGATTTTTGACGCATTAGAAAAGGCCGAACAATTTATTCATCTGCAGTATTACATATTTGAAAAAGGAGAATTGCTCGACAGACTTTACGACATTTTCTCAAGCAAAATAAAAGAAGGGGTCGAAATTAGAATACTCTATGACGCCATTGGAAGTTTTTCTTTGCCATCTAAAGAAGTCAAGCGGTTTAAGGAATTAGGGATACATATCTATAAAACCATGCCATTGCGTTACGGGAGTTTTCTCTTTACTTTAAACTATCGCAATCACCGCAAAATTATTATTATAGATGGGGTTGTTGGCTTTACGGGAGGAATGAATATTTCTGATAAGTATATCAAATCTGAAGATTTTTTGGGTATATGGGATGACACCCATGTCAGAATAGAAGGCCCTGTTGTAGATGGCCTTCATCGAATTTTTATCAAAGATTTTTACTTTGCAAGTGAAAATGAAAACCTACTCAAAGAATCCTATTTACCCCAATTGGACAAGGTTGGAGATACCGTAGCTCAAATCGTATCTAGTGGTCCAGATTCTGATCATCCATCAATCATGCAACAATATATTGCTATGATCAATCTGGCCGAAGAAAGCATTTATATCTCAAATCCTTATTTTATTCCTAATACAGCCATGCTCGAATCTATTCGCATTGCAGCTTTAGGGGGTGTTGATGTCAAAATACTCATTCCTCTAAAATCTGATTCATGGCTGGCAAAACACAGTATGATGGCCTCCTTTGAGGAGTTATTATATCTGGGCGTCGAAATTTATGTCCAAAAGGACAATTTTTTACACAGCAAGCTTATTGTATTAGACTGTGAAACCGCATCCATTGGCTCTGGAAATTTTGACCACCGAAGTTTTGAACACAACTTTGAGACCAATGCTTTATTTTACAACAAGGAAGTGAGTCAGCAAATTGCTGATGATTTTATTAAAGATTGTGAAACGAGTGAAAAACTCGATTATGAAACTTTTAAAAATAGACCATTTAAGCAAAAGCTTTCAGAAGGTTTTGCGCGCTTTTTTAGCCCACTGTTGTAATTCGAGAGGTAGAAGTGTGCAAAGCTTGCAGGAGTATGTTCAAGTACTATTTTTCGCGTAAGCAAAAAAAAGAAGCCTATGATAGACTTCTTTTTTACTTAAAAGTTTATGGCTTAGATTATTCGTAAAAGGTCACTCCACCTGTTTTGATGTCGTACATCCCGCCAACAATTTGAATACTCCCATCCTCTTGCATGCCAGCAAGTACTGGGCTCTCTGCCAATATGCGATCAATAGTCATCATCACATTCTTTTTGGCGACTTCATTTACAAAATCAATATTGGAAGAGTTGCGTTGATTCTCATCCTGTGGCTCTGTAACTGCCTTTACTGCTGGAGTAATCTTTTCTAACATGGTGGTAAGATTCCCTAGCTTGGCATTGTCACAGGCCCCCTTAACGGCGCCACAGCTTGTATGTCCAAGCACTACAATAAGGGAGGTGCCAGCTAATTTGCATGCAAACTCCATACTGCCTAGTATATCTGTATTTACAAAGTTACCTGCAATACGAACACTAAAGATATCACCAATACCTTGATCAAAGATAAGCTCAGACGAAACTCTGGAGTCTATGCAACTCAAAATGGTGGCAAAGGGGTACTGCCCTGTACTTGTGTCTTTGACCTGATCTAATAAGTCGCGATCTGCCTTAAAGTTTTCTTGAAATCTTTTATTCCCTTCTTTGAGCGTTTCTAACGACTTCTCAGGGGTCATCTTGGCCTGTGTTTCTTTAGTATGTGCTTTCATTCTATTATGTTTTACTTATTACTATATTCTCTGTGTCAATGCCTAGGCACTCTTGGGTGCCAATTGAAAAAATCGGATAAAACTGTCCGGGTTTTCAACTATGCCTCGCTCAGAGATCAATTTAATGTCAATATTTCTGTTGCGTGCCTTTTCAGAGAAATCTTCTAAAATTTCGATAATATCATTGTCGAGATAACGTGTCTTTCTCACATCTAGCTCTAGATAGGTGTCTTCAGGAATTTGATCCAATTCTTTGAGAATAGCTCCCTTGTTAAAGAAGGTCACTTCTTCGGCTAGGGTCATTTTAATTCTGTGCTTACCGTCACTTTTATCTTCTATATGTAAAAAGTGTGAGTTTTGGAAACTCTTGATAAGTATAACGACAATACCTACGGCTAGACCAAGGCCAATACCGATGAGTAGATCGGTAAATACAATACCTACCACGGTAACGGTAAATGGAACAAACTGCTTCCAACCCAACTGATACATCTTTTTAAATAAGGACGGCTTGGCTAATTTATACCCTACAATTAATAATACTGCCGCCAGTACAGAAAGCGGTATCATATTGAGCAATGTAGGTATAAGAATAACCGAGATCAACAAGAGAAAACCGTGTATGATAGCAGACATTTTTGTCTTTCCACCAGACTGGATGTTGGCCGAACTCCTTACAATTACTTGAGTAATCGGTAAACCTCCTACAAGACCAGAGAGAATATTACCCGTGCCTTGTGCAAGTAATTCGCGATTGGTAGGTGTTACCCGTTTTTTAGGATCTAGTTTATCGGTAGCCTCTACGCACAAAAGCGTTTCTAAACTCGCTACTAGCGCAATGGTAAAGGCCGTCACCCAAATCTCTGGGTTGGTAATAGCTCCAAAATTCGGAAAACTAAATTGCGACAAAAAAGAACTAGCATCTTCTGGTACAGGTACACTTACCAGATGTTCTGAAGAGATTCCCCAAGTGTCATTGCCAGCGGTAATCACATAATACACAATCCCTACAACAACGGCTACCAGCGGTCCTTGAATAAGCTGAAAGATCTTACCTTTTTTAGACAATACCGAGCTCCAAAGCAATAAAATACCAAGACCAATCAGTGCGATAAGTGTGGCCCCTGGACTGATATAGTTGACCGTATTAAAAATCTCAGAAAAGGTATTTTCGCCATCGATCTGGAAAAAGGCAAAATCACCCTCTGGGTCGGCATCGTAGCCAAAGAAGTGAGGAATTTGCTTTAAAATAATTATAATTCCTATACCAGTGAGCATTCCTTTGATAACTGAAGACGGGAAGTAATACCCAATGATTCCGGCTTTTAATACCCCAAAGAGCAATTGTATACAACCTCCCAACACCACGGCCAGTAAGAAGTTTTCAAAACCACCTAAGGCACCAATAGCGGTTAGGACAATAGCAGCCAAACCGGCAGCAGGACCACTTACACCTACCTGTGACCCACTAAGGGCGCCTACAACGATACCACCAATAATACCGGCAATAAGCCCAGAAAACAGTGGGGCGCCACTGGCCAGAGCAATCCCCAAACAAAGCGGTAGTGCCACAAAAAACACTACGATACTCGCAGGGAAATCGGATTTTAGATTTTTAAAAGGACTTGAATTATTCATATGAAAATTTTATTTGAGAGGCTAAAATAGACTAGATTAGAATTGTATCGTATTATGTGGATGAGCTGTGATATGGTAGCCTAAACAGATTACATATCATAGTTTTTGTTATGCAAGTTCGGGGGGAGGGCTAAATAATTTTTGAGTGCGCCCGTGGCCTATAAATGGCTTGCTATATAACTTTCTTAGAAGGCTCCAGCTTGGCATAGGTGCTAAAATAAAACCTTCTAATTGGGCTTGTTCCAAAGGCTCCTGGGTATCTTTTTCGGTTTCTTCACTTTCATATGACGGAGTTTCCTGATCGGTGACACTCCAAGTATACATATCGTCGGCGCTCCAATTAACAGCCGCCGTTATGGCTGGCATTAGCATAAAGCTCACCATTACCAAAATAGGTAAGAGCCTTGCAGGTAGCGCTGTTATATGCCTAATTATTTTCATGATTGTATCGCTTTGCGCACTAAATCTATATAGAAACGTTCGATAGCATCACTGCCCTTATCAGTATCGGTCAAAGAGGGTAGGTGCTTTGAAAAATGTCGCTGCTGCTGTGATCCCTCAATCACCGTCGAGATCAACATATGCGGAAACTCGTATTTTGAATTGACAGCAAGTACCATTTGGCTTACCCGTTCTACAACGCGTTTGTAGGTTTTAAAATATCCCTTTTCGTTTTCTACCGCTACGCTTTTGGTGTGATGTGCTTTAGTAGCCTCGGCAATGATAATATTGCCCAGCAAAATTTCATTAATATATGAAAATGAATTGTCTATATCGATTTTTCTTGTAAGTACATGTATGGCTGTATCTAGTTTTTGAGATGCCGAACTTAAATTACTACAGGCAAATACCAACTGATATTCCATCCAGCTCCAATACCAGCATATTAAATAAATAAGCAGCATGTGTTTGCTTTCAAAATAGCGGTAAATAGAGCTTTCGTTTGAGCCAATACGTTTACCTAATTTCTTGAAAGTAAAGGCTTCAAAACCCAGTTCATCTATCATTTCAATACTGTGAGATACGATTTTTCGACCTAGCTCAGAAGATTCTGGGTTCTTAGTGTAAAGTTCACTGTCTATGACTATATGAATGTGTAAATCTTCCATGTGTAACTACACAAATATAATAGTATTACTATTGCTCTACAATAGCTTAACTTTTTATTATGATATCCATAAAGAAAATTAATACTTAGCTGTTATTCCGCAATTTTAGTGAGTGTTGGCTATATTTTTTTATGAAGTTTTCAATGTATTTTAAGCGGTTTAGACGCGTGCTCGCCTCTAGCCGCATTCGTGGGTTAGCATACCTTATACCAAATCTACCGCTTTCGCGAAACCGACCGGAGGGCGGTTCACGACCAACGGGAGAGCAAAGCGGTAAACTGACGAGCCGAACTTTCAGAGCTGTAGCAAGGAGACGTTACTACATGTAATTCTCCTACCAAATGTGTTCTTATTAGACCTTATCTTATGTGTAATTTTAGAACTTGGAAAATAGGCAATGGGCTTATGTGTTGAGGTACTGCTTTATGAATTTTGCTCAGAGGCTCGTATTTTCTGTTCCCACCTCCAGGCATCTGCCATGGCATCGTCTAAAGAGTATTGAGCAGTCCATCCTAGGATATGTTGTGCTTTGGTAGTATCTGCAAAAGCTGCTGTTACATCACCAGCCCGTTTGGCTACGATCTTATACGGTAGTTTCTGGTTTGAAACTCGCTCAAATGCCGAAATAACTTCTAAGACAGAGCTGCCTGTACCCGTACCCACATTAAACACTTCGTAATTACCGTCGTCTTCTTGCTGTAAGAGTCTTTCTAAGGCAACAACATGAGCTTTGGCCAGATCGACCACATGAATATAATCGCGTACTGCCGTACCGTCTGGTGTATCATAAGTATCTCCAAAAACAGATAGTTCTTTACGCAGTCCTATAGCGGTTTGCGTAATATAGGGCACCAGGTTTTGAGGCACTCCTAAGGGCAATTCTCCAATGCATGCGCTAGGATGAGCTCCTATTGGATTAAAATACCTTAAGGAGATCGCACTGAACTTAGAATGAACGGCACAGGCGTCTTTGATAATCTCTTCCCCAATTTGTTTGGTATTGCCATAAGGAGAAGCTGCTGGTTGTACAGCTGCGTCTTCGGTAATAGGTAAGCTTTTGGCCTGCCCGTAAACTGTACATGAAGAACTAAAAATAAAATGACACTGTGTTAAAGCAGTAAGTTGTTGAAGAATATAAATTAAGGTGCTAATATTGTTTTCATAGTAGGCCAGGGGTTGCTGGACGCTTTCTCCTACAGCCTTGGAGGCGGCAAAATGAATAAGACCAGCACAATCGTTATGACGTTCAAAAAAATCGATTACGCGGGCTTTGTCTCTCAGGTCAAATTGCTCAAAATGTGGTGTGGTACCAGTAATACTATTGATGCCTCTTAGTACCTCAGGGGTTGAGTTAGAACAATTATCAATAATCACTACCTCATATCCCTTTTGTTGTAATTCGACAACGGTATGTGACCCGATAAAACCTAAACCTCCAGTGACAACAATTTTCATAAATGTTATATGGCTCTATATTAAAAAATAAGATAAGTGCTCAAAACTAACAGTACTATAAAAATGCCAATGGGCCAGGCATACTTCCAGGGAGTAACATCAATAACCTTGGTGGCTTGCGGTACGTATATGTCTTGTTTTGGGTTGACTGCTCCTATAATGAGCATAATTAAAATATTGACCACAAATAGAATACCCATCACGTGTAAAAAGTGCGGATAGTTATCGACGTTGGGTTGGATAAAAAACAGACCAATCAAATACATCAGCACACCTCCAATAAGTACTACTTTGGCTCCAATAGCTGGCACCCTTTTGGTAAGTATACCTATTAATACCACCGCAAGTATGGGCACACTAAGACTACCTAGCGCTTGTTGAATATAGTCAAATAGACCATTGGGTGCATTTCTAATAAAGGGAGCAATACTCATGGAGATCACTGCAAGTCCAAGTCCAAAATACTTACCAGCGCGCACGGTTTGGTGCTCTGTAGCTTCGCGATTAAAGAACTTTTTATACAGGTCAAAACCAAACAGCGTGGCACTACTATTTAATAAACTATTAAATGAGCTCAAAACGGCCCCAAATAGAACTGCAGCAAAGAAGCCTAAGAGTCCAGCTGGTAACACACGTCTTACCAACTCGGGATAAGCGGCATCATTATCACTTAATTCACTACCAAAGATATGCCAGGCAATAATACCTGGTAAAACCACTATAACGGGAATTAGAAATTTCACAAAGGCAGCTAGCATCATCCCTTTTTGTCCTTCTTTAAGACTTGATGCACCAAAGACACGTTGTAAAATGGCTTGATTGGTACCCCAATAATAGACTTGGGCAATCATCATACCGGTAAAAATGGTGCCTACGGGTATAGAAGAATCTGCTCCTCCAGCGGCTACAAATTTGTCTTGATTTTCACTCCATAAGGTTTGTAGTCCATCTAGGGCATTTCCGTCTCCGATTAAGGCCAAACCAAAAAATGGAATCAAAAGCCCGCCTATCAGCAATCCTATGGCGTTTACCAGATCAGAAACAGCAACTGCTTTAAGACCTCCATAAATCGCATATACAATACCTATTAGGCCAATACTCCAAACACATATCCAATAGGTGGCTGTCTCAGAAGTGCCAAGCATTTCTGGCAATTGAAACATGGTAATAAAAGCTTTAGAACCTGCGTACAAAATAGTGGGTAGCAATACAATTCCAAAGGCGATTAAAAACAATATGGAGAGTATGGCTTTGGTATTTTCATCAAAGCGTTTTTCAATAAATTCGGGTATAGTGGTAATCCCAACATGCATATATTTGGGCAAAAGCCAAACAGCAGTAATAACCATGGCAATGGCGGCCAAGGTTTCCCAGGCCATTACCAAAATCCCTTCTGAAAAGGCTTGACCATTTAGACCTACAATTTGCTCTGCCGATAAATTGGTGAGCAATAACGACCCAGCAATGGTAATGGCACCTAAAGAGCGACCACCAAGATAATACCCATCTGCCGAGCGTTCGTCTGTACCTCTGGTTTTCCACCAGGCAAACACGGCAACCAGTAAAGTAAAGCCTACAAAAGAAATTAGTCCCATAATAGTTAGATTAGTGTTCTCACGAAAATATGCAATTTAAATTGAATGAAACGCGGTTTTATCACAATCAGTTTTTTGTAGCCGTAGCGGCTATCTCATGCTCATAGTATTGAGCTGCATCCATTAATAATAAATCTAGTTCGGCATTTTCCTTTCTTACTCTAGCCTCATCCCAGCCCAAATACTTAATCAAATCTTCTAGAATGCGATGGCGATGGTTGTGAACACTAGCTATGTCAAAATACAAGCGCCCGGTTCTTCGCACAAAAAAATCTGCTAGACTATTGCACATCTCATGATGTACACTATACCAGAGCTCGGCTCGTATGAGTCGGTCTTCTACCAAATCATCCAAAAAGTAGTCAATTTTGTCGATGATCATATTGGCTTGTTTGCCGTAGGTCGTGGCCAAATACCCGGCCTGATAAGGGTCTGAAAGCTCCTTTTCACTTAATTTTTCGGCAACTGTTTCTGTATACTGTTCCACTTCCTTGGTATTAGCCAGCGGGTCAGAGGTCAACGGGATTTGCTCGGTAAACGATTTGGCTAATTCGGCCTTCTTTTTCATTGGTAATTGTTCTAAGACCTTGTCTATAACGCGTTGCGCCATTTTGCGATAGCCGGTAAGTTTACCACCTGCAATCGAAATGAGTCCAGTTTGAGATACAAAGATTTCATCTTTTCGCGAAAGCTCAGAAGGATCCTTACCATCTTCGTGAATTAAAGGTCGAAGCCCAGCCCAATTTGATTCAATATCCTCCTCTGTTAAGGCTAAGCTTGGAAACATATTGTTAACCGCATCAAGCAAATACGTAGCATCGGCCTTTGTGGCCACCACACGATTGAGGTCACCGTCATAGTTGGTATCTGTAGTACCCACATATGTAGCGCGCCCCCTAGGAATAGCAAAAATCATACGACCATCTGGAACATCAAAATAGACAGACTGTGTTAGTGGGAAGCGCTTTCGCGAAAACACTACATGAACCCCTTTTGTCAAGTGAAGGTGTTTGTTGTTCATGGATTGGTCTTTGGTTCTCAGTCTATCTACCCAAGGTCCTGCCGCAGACACATATTGTCTGGCACGCAATTCAAAACTCTTATCAGCATTGTGATCATAACATTGAAGGCTCTCTATTTTTCCGTCTTTGTCATAATTAAAAGAGCTCATCTCACAGTAATTGATGCTCACGGCTCCAAAGGAAGCCGCTTTTTTAAGGATTTCTACCGTGAGTCTGGCGTCATCGGTACGGTACTCTGCGTAATAACCACCGCCTATCAGACCTTCTGTATTGAGCAAAGGTTCTCTAGCCGAGGTTTCTTCGGCCGACAACATTTTGCGTTTGTCATCTCCCTCTACATTGGCTAGAAAATCATAGACTTTAAGTCCAATAGCGGTCATGACTTTGCCATAGGTACCGCCCTCTATTAGTGGCAACAACATTTTTTCGGGTACCACCAGGTGTGGCGCTAGTTTATGAACCGTGGCCCGCTCGCTTCCGGATTCTTTAACTAGCCCAATTTCCATTTGCTTTAGATACCGCAGTCCTCCGTGAATCAGCTTGGTCGATTTGTTGCTGGTGCCTGAGGCAAAATCGTTTTTTTCTATAAGACAGACACTCATACCTCTAGAAGCAGCATCCAGGGCAATTCCAGCTCCAGTAACTCCACCACCTATTACGATGAGGTCAAATAGTTCTTTTTGGGCTCTGTACAATTGACGCTCTCTATCCAATACAGAAAAACGTATGGGATTATCTTCTTGGGTAGCTACCAGATAGGCACTAGAAGATTTGGTACGTGCTACGGCATTTTTCCAACCCGTGTACAATCGGGATCTTTCATGTTCATTTATAGCTGGGGTAAACAATTGATCAACTTGTCGTATATCATCTAGTTCTTTTCTGTTCCAAACACCAGCCTGTATACCTGCCAAAAATGCTGCTCCCAGAGCGGTTACCTCAAGCATTTTAGGTCGATCTACGGTAACATTTAATATATCCGATTGAAATTGCATCAAATAATTATTGGCCGTAGCGCCACCATCTACTTTTAATACCTTCATCTGTTTGCCGCTATCCTCTATCATAGCGCCTATCACATCTTTAGTTTGATACGCTAGCGCATCTACCGTTGCCTTGATGATATGCTCCTTACCACTATCTAAGGTCAATCCATAGATAGCACCTTTGGCATCCATATCCCAATAAGGGGCTCCCAGTCCTGCAAAGGCAGGCACTACATAAAGGTCGTCAACCCTTGGGGTATCCTCACAAATAGCTTCAGTTTCTTTGGCATGAGATATGAGCTGTAACTTGTCGCGTAACCATTGTACCGAGGCGCCTCCTACAAAAATGCTTCCTTCAAGGGCGTACTTTACTTTTTTGCCAGGTATACTGGCGCATACTGTGGTTAAAAGTCCATTTTTCGAGCTAATAGCCTTTTTGCCAGTAGTCATCAATAGGAAGCAACCAGTACCATAAGTGTTTTTAGCAATCCCTGTTTTTAGGCCACCTTGCCCAAAAAGCGATGCCTGTTGGTCTCCTGCAACACCAAGTATGGGAATGGAAAATTCTTTATAGGTAATATTTCCAAAATTTGAAGAAGAATGTTGCACTTTAGGCAACATAGAGGCAGGTATACCAAGGGCATCAATAATCTTTTTATCCCAACTTAGTGTTTTGATATTATAAAGCAAGGTGCGCGAAGCATTTGTGTGATCGGTGAGATGACTTTGACCAGCAGTAAACTTCCAAATTAGCCAAGAGTCAATAGTCCCAAAGAGCAAATCTCCATTGGCTGCCCTCTCTTTGGCACCTTCTACATGATCTAGGATCCATTTCACTTTAGTGCCAGAAAAATAAGAATCAATAATAAGCCCAGTCTCAGATCTTATATAGGCTTCGAGATTTTGTGCTTTTAATTGCTCACAGATAGCTTTGGTACGTTTGTCTAGCCATACAATAGCGTTATATATAGGTTGGCCCGTATGTTTATCCCAGACTACAGTAGTTTCGCGTTGGTTGGTGATGCCAATACCAGCAATTTCGGTAATAGGGATGTTGGCCGTTGCTACAACTTCCTCAAATACGGCCTTTTGCGATTGAAAGATTTCTTCCGGGTCGTGTTCTACCCAACCTGGCTTCGGGTAATGTTGAGTCAATTCTTTTTGGGCAATTTTAATAATCTGCCCTTTACGGTCAAAAATGATTGCGCGCGTACTCGTGGTACCTTGATCAAAGGCAACGACATAATTCTTTTTCATAGGCTTTGCAAATCAAAAAGATTCGATTTAAAGTTAGCCAATTCCAAAAGAGTAACCAACTATAAAAAATAGCTCACCTTAAAAAGTAGCTACCTTGTCAAAATACTCCAGACTATAGATCAAAAAATTGCTTTTTGTTTAAAATGAAGCCTAAAAAAAACGAGGGATAATTTGTCGCTAATTAGTATCTTTGATGTAGATATGGGTGATTAGCTCAGTTGGTTTAGAGTGTTGCCTTGACATGGCAGAGGTCGCTGGTTCGAATCCAGTATTACCCACCCAAAAGTCCTACCGTCTTTTACGAGAAAGTAGGACTTTTTTATGTGATAAGATCAAGTACACGTTCCATAGCCATGCCTCTTGAACCCTTGATTAAAATAACAGCTCCTTTTGGAATTTGTGATTGAAAACTATTGCTAAAGGCTTCAAAATCTGGATAGGTGTATAGGTGATTTGTCTTAGTTACACTGTTGTAAAAATGTGCACCAACCGCATGTATTTGGTCTATTCCAAGGTCTTGAGCAATTTGTGCGATGCGGTTATGTTCTGCCCGAGTATCCTGTCCTACCTCGTACATATCACCTAAGAAAGCTATTTTAACTGGATTGCTTTGAAGACTCAAATTTTCTAGGGCAGCCTGCATACTAGTAGGGTTAGCATTATAAGCATCCAAAATAATAGTGAATCCCTTTTTTTCTATGATTTGTGAGCGATTATTGGCCGGTTGATATGCTTCTATACCGCTTTTGATTGCTGTTTTAGAAATATCAAGATACATACCTATGGCCATAGCCGCAGCAATGTTGTGAGCATTATAGCTTCCAATTAATTGACTTTTAATAACGGTGTCCTCTAGCTGCATCACTACAAAAGGTGTTGCACTCAACATTTGAATAGTAACATCGGCGTTTTTGGTACCAAAACTAAAACGCTTCAGCCCTTGTGATTGTTTAATTTGTAGCGGGTCATCAATATTCACCACGGCCAGCGCGGTATGCATTCTTAAGTGATCGTAGAGTTCACTTTTCCCTTTAATGACCCCCTGTATGCCCCCAAATCCCTCCAAGTGTGCCTTACCAAAATTGGTAATGTATCCCATAGTAGGATTGGCGATTTTACTGAGTAATTCAATTTCCTTCTGATGATTGGCGCCCATTTCTACTATGCCAATTTCTGTTTCCTTATTCATCGAGAGGAGGGTAAGCGGCACACCTATATGGTTGTTGAGATTACCTTTTGTAGCCACTGTATTGTAGCGCTGAGAGACCACCGCGTTTATGAGTTCTTTGGTAGTTGTTTTTCCATTGCTGCCCGTTAAGCCTATGATCGGAATATTTAAGTAGGTGCGATGATAGGTAGCGAGTTGCTGTAAGGCTGTTAGTACATCGGGTACTTTTATCAACTGTTCTCCAGACAAAGCAGGGTCGTCTACTACAGCTGCCAATGCGCCTTTTTCTATGGCCGCTTTCGCGAAAGCATTCCCATCAAAATTACCACCCTTTAGGGCAAAGTAGAGTTGTCCTGAGGCTAATGTGCGCGTATCGGTACAAACACCGCTACTCTCTAAAAACAGGGCGTGAAGCTTAGAAGTATTCATAAAATAAAGGTATAAAAAAAGCCCTATAATAGGGCTTTTTCTAGTGTTGATATGATCAGATTAGTTAGGTCGTTTTCCACCTTTTGATTTGGATCCTACACGAGACATCGCATTTCTAAATCCAATATCATCGGTAGCCATACCTTGTGGCAAGAATCTGCGCTGTGCAGGATCTAACCAATAGGCACGGTCTCTCCAAGAACCTCCTTTATAAACGCGTACTTCGTCATTTACTAAGGTCGTTCTATTATCTGACTCGTCATATTGACGATTTAATTTTCCGTTTTCTTCATTAACTGTAACACTGTGTTGTGGTGCATTATACATGCGCTTAGTGCTTGGTGTCTCACCTTCGTCATCCAATGATTCAAAATATCTAGAAGAACGACGATCTCCATCTCTAAAGTTACGGTTGTCACTTGTTGAGAATTGAGTTCTTAAATAGGTTTCGTTTTCGTCTACCGGGACTTGTAAAATTTCTCCAGGAAGATTACGTGCAATCACACTACCATTAGCAAGGGTGTCATACACGATAGAATCTACAGTAACTACTTTTACTTTACCATCTTCTCCAATAGCATTTTTAGTGTATTGGTTCCCGCGGTAGTAGTTAAAGTCATTAAATTCATCATCGACGATAGGACGATATACATCGGCTACCCACTCAGAAACGTTTCCAGCCATATCATAAAGACCAAAATCATTAGGTGTATATGACTTTACTTCGGCAGTAATATCGGCGTTATCATCAGACCATCCGGCAATTCCTCCGTAATCTCCGTCACCTTGCTTAAAGTTAGCTAAGTGATCTCCGCGAGTTTTGCGGTTTGAAGAACGGGTATAGGAACCATCCCATGGATATTTTTTTCTCCCTCTATATACATTGTAACTTCTCAATTCTGTCAAACCTAAAGCAGCGTATTCCCATTCCGCTTCTGTTGGGAGTCTATACTTAGGTAAGAGAATACCATCTTTGCGTTGTACAAAGATATTGGTAGAGTCATTGCGTTTCATACGTTGCTCTGAAGCTTTTCCGCCTCGAGCCAAACTATCACTGCCACCGTATGCAAGGGTAGGTGCATTGATATAGGTTTCGGTATCGAAGGTAGAACTTGCGTCTACATCAAATCGAGCGCCACGAGCAGTGTACCCTTCACGCTCCAAAATAAATTCGTTGACACGGTTAGAACGCCAGTTAGAAAATTCTACCGCTTGCAACCAGTTTACGCCTACTACTGGGTAATACGCATAGGCTGGGTGACGCAGATAATTTTCTGTCATGGTTTCGTTAAACCCTAGGCGATTTCTCCATACTAAAGTATCAGGTAGTGCGCCTTTATAAATATTTCTGTAAATGTCTTGATCTGGAGGGAAAACCCCTTTGAGCCAATCAAGGTATTCGGTGTACATAAAATTGGTCACCTCAGTTTCATCCATGTAAAAAGACTGCACATGCTGTTGGTTTGGGGTGTTGTTCCAATCGTGCATCACGTCGTCTTGTACCTTACCCATAGTAAAAGTACCTCCTTCAATAAAGACGAGGCCAGGACCAGTTTCTTGCTCTTGGTAATCGGCAACGCCACGAGGGCCACCTTCCTTACCATTAACTTTCCATCCTGTTGCGCGTGAATTGTCTTTGTAATTGTTTGACTTACTACAGCTTGCAATAAATAGGGAGAGGCAAGCTACGCCAAGCATTTTCAATGCAGTTTTATTGTTCATGGTTAAATTTCTTAAGCGGATTTGGGATTGCAATATAACAATTAACGCTAAAATAGCAATATTATTTTACCGCAGTTGCTCACCCGTAACGCTTTGTTTAGGTTATCAATGACCCATTAGTAACGTCAACTATTATTCTTTATTATTGTAAGGATAAAAAAATGTTAGTTTTTAACCCATACTCATACTAATCAATTGGCTTTGTCGTTTATCCAAAAGATGAGATTTACTACCCTATTATTCTTTCTTTTTTGCAGCAGTCTTCTTTGGGGGCAGCAACAACAAATAACCCTACCTTGGCAAAGCGATGCGCGTGGGGTGCAAGATCCAATGGCAGCGCTCGATAAGCTCTCTTTCACTTTCTCTGAGAGTGAGGGTTGGTCATTTTCTAAACAGTGGCAAACGCCTCAAAGGGTCAATCCTAATTCTGGAGTGCTTTCTAACGTGAGATATGCCGCAGTTTCTCCCGCTGTCGCGAAAAGTCTTAAAGATATATCCATTCCTGAGCAAACGACCCTGCGTTTAGAATCTAAGAAGGCACGAGATATTATTTATACCATTATGCGTATAAATCCCTTTGTGCGCCAAAACGGTCAGCTCAAACGCATATTGTCCTTTGATTTGGATTACACCTTTAGTCGTAGCGCCTCATCGAGCGCTCGGGTGGCAATTACAAATTCGGTGCTGGCACAGGGTGATGTGTATAAATTTTATGTCGAAGAAACCGGAGTACATCGCATCAGCCGTAGTTTTCTTCAAAGTCTAGGTATGTCTACTTCAGGTATAGACCCGAGACAAATTAAAGTATATGGATACGGAGGTGCACCATTACCTTTTCGCAATAGCGATAATACCGAATTTGACTTGAGAGAACTAGCGATCAAAGTTGTGGGAGAGCAAGATGGTAGTTTTGATAGCGGTGATTACATTCTTTTTTACGGTGAGAGTACCAGAGGCTATATCCCAGAAATGGATACTCATGTCAATCCTTATGCAGACAGATCTTATTATTATATCACAGTAAGTAATGGAAATGGCCAACGCGTTTTGCCAATGGCGCAACCTCCCGGTCCTATTGCTACTACCATAACTACCTTTGACGATTTGCAGTTTCACGAAGAAGACGAGGTGACCCTGGTTCAGGTAGGAAGGCGCTGGTTTGGAGAGCGTTTTAGTTTTGAGAGTGAACAGAGTTTTGATTTTAGCTTCCCTAATATTGCCAATGGTAGCGCTAGCTTACGTGTTGTAGCAGCGGCAGTTTCCGAATCTTCGACTTCCTTTTCTGTGGCGGTTAATGGGGCAACGGTAGGTACGATATCCATACCTCCTGTGAATGCTGGAACCTTTGCCAGAGACGGCTCCCTGTTCTTGGATCTCCCAATTACGGGCGAAGACGTAAGTATCACTCTTACCTATGACAACGCGGGTAATCCGGCAAGTCAGGGCTATTTGGATTTTATCAGTTTAACGGTGCCTCGCAACCTAACAGGCACAGGAGCTGGTGTTAATTTTCAAAAAAACAGTACGGCTACTGCTTCGGGTATTGCTCAGTATATTTTTGGGGATGCTTCTAATTATTCAGAAATCTGGGAAGTGACCAATCCCGCAGCTATAGGAATAGTCGAAAATTTTGACGCTCAAGGCGAAATACGTTTTAGATCCCAACAAGGCAGTCTCAAAAAATTTGTTGCCGTGCATCGCACTAACTTCTTGAGCCCATTTCGCGAAAGCAATCGAACACGAGTGACCAATCAAAATCTTAAAGGAACCATCTTTAATGATGAGAATGGGAATTTTAAGGATGTAGATTACCTTATGATTACTGGAGACGAACTCTTTTCTGAGGCCGAACGTTTGGCTCAGCACAATCGTTCTTTTAGAGGGCTTAATGTGAAGACTGTACGTCTCGCTCAGATCTATGAAGAATTTGGAGGAGGTAAACAAGATATAGGCGCTATTCGAAATTTTGTGCGATATGTCTATGAAAATGCTTCATCAGATAACAGACGTGTCAAATACCTCTGTCTTTTTGGAGACACCTCTGTAGACTATAAAGACAGACTACCCAATAATACCAATTTTGTACCCAGCTTTCAGGCCTGGCAGAGTTTTGATCTTGTGCGTTCATTTTTTTCAGATGATTATTTTGGCTCTCTTGATCCTAATGAAGGTTATATTCAGAACAGTAATCAGGTTCCACATCTGGGAGCAGGTCAAGACGGAACCAACGATAAACTGGATCTTGCCGTTGGGCGTATCGTGGCAGACTCTAAGGCCAGAGCCAAGGTGATTGTAGATAAAATCATCAATTATGATAAGCCCGACACCTTTGGGCGCTGGCGGAATAACTTTGTATTGGTTTCTGACGATGTAGACGAAGAGTTCGAATTTGATGATTTGCAGGGCAATCTAGATAACTTAGGAGATCTCATCCAGGATGAAAAACCCTTTGTAAATGTGATTAAAATTCACAGTGATGCTTTTGAACAGCAATCATCGGCAGGTGGCGATCGCTACCCTCAGGTTAATGACGCTATTGCCAATGCTATAGAAGTAGGCTCGCTGGTGGTGACCTACCTGGGGCATGGGGGCGAAGATTTGTTGGCAAGTGAAGCTATAATAACCCAAGAGGAAATTAAAAAGTTAGATAATGGTGAACGTTTACCACTAGTAATAACAGTGACTTGTGAGTTTACCAAATTTGATAACCCCTTGCGAGAAACCGGAGGAGAGCAGTTTATTTGGAATCCCGATGGTGGGGCTATAGGAATGATCACGACCACCAGAGAGATTAGCGTATCCTTAGGCGTCGAATTTAATGATGTTGTAGCTGCCGAGGTGTTTTCTTTTGGTACCAATACCATATCTAGCGTTGCCGAGAATTTACGCGTATCAAAAAATCAATTAGATGGTGATGAACTGCGCCGTGTGATCTTTTTTCTTGGAGACCCAGCGATGAAACTTGCTTTTCCTGACAGAGACATACGTCTTACAGCAGTGAACGACGTGGCTGTTGGTAATACCTTACCTGCCTTAAAAGCCTTGGACCGCGTAAAATTAGAAGGAGCAGTAACTTCTCCCAGTGGGCAGGTCCTATCTTCTTATAATGGTAAAGTGTCAATAACTTTGTACGACAAGAAAATTGACAGGCAAACCCTTGGCAATGATGATACTCGTGATGATCAGACAGGAGAGTTGCTTATTATGGAATTTAAAACCTTAGGTAATATATTATACCGTGGGCAGGCCTCGGTAACTAATGGCGTCTTTGAAGTTGAGTTTATAATGCCGCGAGATACTTCAATACCGGTAGGGCAGGGCAGGCTTAGTTTTTATGCCCAGCGCGATAATATACCTGAAGATCAGACAGGAGTCAACACCGATGTGATTGTAGGAGGTTTAAATGAAAATGCACCTGTCGATAACTTAGGGCCTAAGATCAGGCTTTTTATGAATGATGAAAGTTTCGTCAATGGTGGGATCACTAATGATGCCCCTTTTATTTTGGCCAAACTTGAAGATGAAAATGGTATAAACACTGCAAGCGGTATCGGGCATGATATAGTAGCGATTATAGATGGTGATGAGACCAATCCCATAGTCATGAATGATTTTTATGAGACCGAGGTCGATAATTTTATGAAAGGAACCGCCAAACGTAAAATACGCGATCTGGAAAAAGGTCCACATACGCTAACTTTTAAGGCTTGGGATGTGTACAACAACTCATCTACGGCCGAGCTTCAATTTGTTGTCGCTGGAGATGATGAGCTCAAATTAGACAACGTCCTTAACTACCCTAATCCCTTTGTGAGCTATACCGAATTTTGGTTTAATCACAACCGTCCGTTTGAGCCCTTAGATGTTCAGGTTCAAATTTTTACAGTAAGTGGTAAGGTAGTACGCACCCTCAATCAAACTGTCACCAATGACGGCTTTCTCTCTCGAGATATTGTCTGGGACGGGTTAGACGATTTTGGGCAGGCTATAGGAAAAGGCGTATACGTGTACAAGCTTTCGGTCAAATCGACGTTAACTAACAAGCAAGTCGAAAAATTTGAAAAGCTTGTGATTCTATAATTAACAAAAATTTAAAAAGGCTATATTTGCCCAAATTTGATATTTTATGAAAAAAGTTCTGCTTGTATGTATGGGGGCGTTTATGTTCTTAGGAACACAGACGCAAGCACAAAACGATTTTAATACTATTACTACGGGTGTACCCTTTTTAAATATTGCCGCCGATGCCCGGTCTTCGGGTATGGGAGAGCAAGGGGTAGCTACCAGTCCTGATGCTTATGGAGTGCAGTGGAATCCAGCCAAATTGGCTTTCTTGGATGCTCAACATAATGTAGGGGTCAATTACTCTCCTTACTTAAGACAATTAGTAAACGATATAGGGATAGGAAATTTGGTCTATGCCAACCGTCTTAATGAGCGTAGTGCTTTTGGGATGAGCCTTCGTTATTTTGGATTGGGAACCATTACTACGACTACAGGACCACAAGATCCAGGTATTGATGTAAGACCTAATGAGTTTACCCTGGATGCAACTTACGCCTTGAAATTATCAGATCAGTTCTCTATGGCGGTTTCTGGACGTTACTTGCGTAGTGATTTAAGAATACAAGCGGTAGATCCTGATGCACAGGCGGCAAATTCTTTTGCAGTTGATATCTCTGGATATTACCAATCTGAAGAAATTTTATACAACAACTTTGATGGACGCTGGAGAGCAGGATTTAATATTTCTAATATCGGGCCTAAATTCAAATATGACGATGCAGGTCAGGAAAACTTCTTACCTACCAATTTAAAATTTGGAGGAGGATTTGATTTTATACTCGATTCGTACAACAAGGTATTTGTTGGTTTAGAATTTAATAAGTTATTAGTGCCTACACCGCCTATTCGCGAAATTGGTGATGCCGATGGTGATGGGGTACCCAATGAGATCATCGCAGGTCAAGATAACGATGTGAGTTTCTTCTCAGGAATTTTTCAGTCATTTGGGGATGCTCCAGATGGTTTTAGCGAAGAGTTAAAAGAGTTTACCTGGTCTTTGGGTGTAGAATATGTCTACAACGACGTTTTCTCAGTAAGAACAGGATACTTTAATGAGAGTGACATCAAAGGAGCGCGTAAGTTTGCAACATTAGGAGCAGGTTTTGAATACAGTTCTATCGATATTGATTTGTCGTATTTGTTTTCTACGGGTGCCGTTCGAAACCCGCTAGAAAATACATTACGATTTGGAATCACATTCCACTTTGGTGATGAGTACGACGAGTACTAGAAGCCACGTCTATACAAAATGAAAAAAATTAAAATTGAATCGTTTTTGGAAGTCTATCCGTCTATGGATACACTTCCAAAAGCGATTTTTTCTTTAATGGAGCAAGCTATTGAAGCCAGAGAGAAGGCCTATGCCCCTTATTCTGAATTTTCGGTAGGAGCCGCCCTAGTCTTAGACAATGGCGAAGTGATTACGGGTAATAATCAAGAAAATGCTTCCTATCCTTCTGGTCTCTGTGCCGAGCGCACAGCCATCTATTATGCCATGGCCACATATCCAAATGCTACCGTTAAAACAATGGCTATAACGGCTCGTGCTCGCGATAAAGAGACTATCACCCCCATACCTCCTTGTGGTGCTTGCCGTCAGGCTATTGCCGAATATGAGATTCGTCAAAATAGTCCTATCGACATTTATTTTATGGGAGAAGCAGGCGAGGTTATGCGTAGCCCATCTCTAGAAAATCTACTTCCTCTACTTTTTACCGCCAAGTATTTATAGAAGGCTGCTTTACCATGTAGGGTATGCTTTGGCCGTTTTCGCTTAAGCGAAAACTAGCTATTGATAGAGATAAGCGATCCTGAGGATTTACAGTAAGCCGTAGAGATAACTATCTCGTTTTCGCAACTTTTACGGCAAACGATTTTTGGGTATGTCGCTAAAGTGTTATTTTTGTTATCCGCTCAAAAAAGAGTGGCATTTATACGCTTTTTTAGATGAAAAAAATCACCAAAGAAACTTACCTTAATTGGTATGAAGAAATGCTGTTCTGGCGCAAGTTTGAAGATAAGCTAGCGCAAGTCTATATCCAACAAAAAGTACGTGGTTTTCTGCACCTGTACAATGGGCAGGAAGCTATCCTAGCAGGAGCTTTGCACGTAATGGATCTAAGCAAAGACAAAATGATTACCGCTTACAGAAATCATGTCCAACCTATTGGGATGGGTGTTGATCCTAGACGAGTTATGGCCGAGTTGTATGGCAAAGCCACAGGAACTTCGATGGGGCTTGGCGGGTCTATGCACATTTTTTCTAAAGAAAAAGGCTTTTATGGAGGACACGGTATCGTTGGAGGTCAGATTCCATTGGGTGCCGGTATGGCCTTTGGAGACAAGTATCACAAACGTGAAGCGGTAACACTGTGTTTCTTTGGAGACGGTGCGGCCAGACAAGGTTCTTTACATGAAACTTTTAATATGGCCATGAACTGGAAACTACCTGTAGTATTCTGTGTTGAGAACAACGGTTATGCTATGGGAACCTCTGTAGCGCGTACGGCCAATCACGAAGATATATGGAAGTTGGGATTGGGATACGAAATGCCGTGTGGTCCTGTAGACGCGATGAATCCTGTGTCTGTAGCAGAAGCCATGGACGAAGCTATTGATAGAGCTCGTCGTGGTGATGGTCCTACCTTTTTAGAATTAAAGACATACCGTTATCGTGGACACTCTATGTCTGATGCCCAGCACTATCGCACCAAAGATGAGGTTGCCGAATATCAGAAAATAGACCCAATTACACAGGTAAAGGATATTCTTTTGGAAAAGAAATATGCCACCGAAGATGACATTGAGGTTATGAACAAACGCGTAAAAGAACGCGTTGCCGAGTGTGAAAAATTTGCAGAAGAAAGTCCATTTCCTGAGAAAAACGTCATGTATGATGTTGTCTATGATCAGGAAGATTATCCATTTTTACCTCACAAACTATAAGCTATGTCTGAAGTAATTAATATGCCGCGTTTGAGCGACACTATGGAAGAAGGAACCGTTGCCACTTGGTTAAAAAAAGTAGGTGATAGTGTTTCTGAAGGAGATATATTGGCCGAGATTGAGACCGATAAAGCGACTATGGAGTTTGAATCTTTTTACGAAGGGACGCTTTTGCATATCGGGATAAATGAAGGAGAGACAGCCAAAGTAGATGCATTGCTCGCAATTATTGGTGAAGAGGGAGAAGATATCTCTGGGCTATTAAACGGAGCAAAAACCTCAGATCAAGACAACGAGGAGTCACCCCAGGAAAATAACGACCCTAATGACGAGGATGAGGCTTCAAAGGACAGCAGCGCCCAGGAAGATGAGCAAGCAGCAGATACTGATTCTACATCGGGATCCAGTGACCAGTTGCCAGAAGGAGTTACTGTAGTGACTATGCCACGTCTTTCTGATACTATGGAGGAGGGAACTGTGGCAACTTGGTTAAAAAAGGAGGGTGACACTATTGAAGAAGGTGATATTCTGGCCGAAATTGAGACCGACAAGGCCACTATGGAATTTGAATCTTTTCATTCTGGAACCCTACTGCATATAGGTATACAAGAAGGTGGTACAGCCAAAGTGGATGCTCTATTAGCCATAGTGGGGCCTGCAGGTACAGATGTATCTGGTGTAGCGGCAAATTATTCTGGTGATAGTGCCGCTCCCAAAAAAGAACCTGAAACTTCTTCTGAAACCAAGACAACTTCAGATAAAAAAGCAGCAGCAGCTCCATCTAAAGAAGACAAGAGCACTACAAATTCTAAAGCCGAGAATACTCCATCTTCATCGGCTACCCCTTCAAAAGGAGGACGTATTTTTGCCTCTCCACTGGCCAGAAAAATTGCTGAAGAAAAAGGCATTAATTTATCACAGGTCAAAGGTTCTGGTGAAAACGGAAGAATTGTAAAAAGCGATGTTGAGAACTATACACCAAGTGCCGCCTCTAGTGGTCAAGCTACTGTACAACAGTATGTGGCTACTGGCGAAGAGCAATTTGAAGAAATAGAAAATTCTCAAATGCGTAAGGCCATTGCAAGAAGTTTATCAAAATCAAAATTCTCTGCCCCACATTATTACTTAAATGTGGAGTTTAATATGGAGAATATGATGGCCTTTAGAAAACAATTTAATCAATTGCCCGATACCAAAATATCATTTAATGATATGATTGTGAAAGCGGTGGCGATTGCGCTCAAACAACATCCACAGGTCAATTCTCAGTGGTTTGATGATAAGATGCGTCTTAACAAGCACGTGCATATTGGAGTTGCCGTGGCCGTACCAGATGGGCTAGTGGTACCTGTGGTCAAATTTGCAAATGAAAAGTCATTGCCTCAAATAAATGCTGAGGTGAAGCAGCTAGCCGGTAAAGCACGCGACAAAAAGTTAAAGCTAGACGAAATGGAAGGCAGTACCTTTACGATCTCTAACCTGGGAATGTTTGGTATTACCGACTTTACATCCATAATCAATCAGCCCAACAGTGCTATCTTATCTGTAGGCGCCATAGTAGAAAAGCCAGTGGTAAAAGACGGGCAGCTTGCTGTGGGCCACACCATGAAATTAACCATGGCTTGTGATCACCGAACAGTAGATGGTGCTACAGGAGCACAGTTTTTACAGACCTTAAAAATGTATATCGAAAATCCAGTCCTTATGCTGGCTTAAGATAAATGGTTTAAATTGCATAACCCGCAGTGAGAACTGCGGGTTTTTTTATGCGGTGACGCCAAGTGTTATAGATTATACACTTATATCATAGATGTGATTAGAGTTTCTTTCTTTCTCATTATCTTTAGCCTATGAGAAAATTTATTCCACTTATTGCTTTGGCTACTGCGCTCTCTTGCGGAACCGCTGGCCTGGTATCGGTTAACGAAGGAAATGTAGATCAATCTACTAATGGGACTACTTCAGGTAGTACCTCCACTTCAACATCTACATCATCTACTACCACAACCACTACAACGTCTACTACGTCAAAACCTTCAACGGCTACAAGTGAGGCCAAAGCCTCGCAACCCGAAAAAACACCAGCTCCAGGTATTTTGGGCTCGGGCAGGACGGTGACCGTAAAGAAAACGGTTAATTTCCTTGCCGCCGATGAGCGTGGCGGAAGAGATGTTGGTAGTCCAGGTATTGAGCGGGCTGCGGTCTATATTGAAGGCCGATTTAAACGCAGTAAACTCCAACCATACTTTGGCGAGTCTTTTAGAAGTAATTTTGAGGTCAAAGGTCAGGAAGCTTTTAATATTGTAGGGATGATAGAGGGTAACGACCCCAAGCTCAAGGATGAGATCATAGTAATTGGCGCACATTACGATCACATTGGTTCTGCAAAGCCGGTCAACGGCGATACTATAGCCAACGGAGCCAATGACAATGCCGCAGGTACAGCTACAGTTCTGGCCATCGCAGATCATTTCGCGAAAGCAAACAACAATAAACGCACCTTAGTCTTTGCACTCTTCTCTGCAGAGGAGAAAGGCTTATTAGGATCTGCAGATATGGCACAACGCATGAAGCGAATGGGCGCAAATCTCTACGCCATGTTTAATATTGAAATGACTGGGGTGCCTATGACAAACAAAGATCATATTGTCTACGCTTCGGGTTATGATTTGTCTAACCTCCCACAAAAATTTAATGCCTACGCTGGTGAGAAAGTGATTGGGTTTTTGCCTAAAGCCAAAGAATTTAATCTTTTCCAGCGCAGTGACAACTATCCTTTTTACAAGGTCTTTAAGGTCCCAGCGCATACTGTATCTAGTTTTGATTTCACTAATTATGCCTATTATCACAAGGTTGACGACGAGCCAGCTCAACTTGATTTTGTGCATATGCAAAAGGTTATAGACAAACTAATTCCAGGTATTGCGGGTATGGCAAACTCCACCACTCAAGAAATCAAAATGAAGTAAAATGAGTTTGGCTAAGCTTTAGTGGCACCACATTTATATGAAACGAATTATAGTAACAGGAAGCAGTCGAGGTATAGGACTGGAACTGGTTAAATTATTAGCCCATCAGGGACATCAAGTGCTTGCGCTTTCGCGAAATGAAACTGCTTGTACCGCATTAGGGATGCAAAACATTACTGCATTTTCTTTTGATATTACTAAGGCCGATGATCTTGTAAAGGTTACAGACTTTATAGAAAGCGATTGGGAGGCTGTAGATATTGTAATTCACAATGCTGGGGCTTTGGTATTAAAACCTTTTGAAGAAACCACTACACAAGACTTTGAGTCTATTTACAAAGTGAATGTTTTTGGTGTTGCCGCTTTAACCAGAGTAGTATTACCGTTTATGAATGCGGGAAGTCATGTAGTCACTATTTCAAGCATGGGAGGAATTCAAGGCAGTATGAAATTTCCAGGACTGGCTGCTTATAGTTCTAGCAAGGGTGCGATCATTACCTGGAGTGAGCTCTTAGCCGAAGAATATAAAGAGCAACAAATCGCATTTAATGTGTTGGCCTTAGGCGCGGTACAGACAGAGATGTTAGAAGAGGCTTTTCCAGGGTATCAGGCCCCGCTTACCGCTACCGAAATGGCTGCTTATATAAGTAATTTTGCATTGACGGGAAATACCTACTACAATGGTAAGGTATTGCAGGTTTCTGCGAGTACGCCCTAGGTAAGTTGCTGCTTTTTCGCGATGTATTTAGCAATTTTGGCGATCTATGAAGATTAATTTATCTTGTTTTCTATGCTAGAGACCCTACAAAAATATGTTCCAGCTCGTGCGGCTGTAACTGTATTTGAATTAATCAAGGAAAATGGCGTACACCTAAAAATTGTAAATGAGCGAGTAACGCGTCATGGTGATTACCGCATACTTCCCAATGGCCAACATCAAATTACGGTTAATGTCAATTTAAATAAGTATCGCTTTTTAATTACTTTAATACACGAGATCGCTCATCTTATCGCCTTCCAGAAATACGGGCGTATGATCAAGCCACATGGTAGGGAATGGAAGAAAACTTTCCAGGTATTGATGCTTCCTTTTATCAGGCCTGAGATTTTTCCGCAAGAATTGTTGCCCTATTTGGCAAGACATTTTAAAAACCCCAAAGCGAGTAGTGATACAGATGCCCATTTGTCAATAGCGCTCAAAAAGTACGATCCACCCACTGATAAAAACTATATCTTTGAATTACCTCTAGGGGCGAGATTTCGAATATATAACGGTAAGATGTTTAAAAGAGGGGCAAAACGCGTCAAGCGATACGAATGTGTCGAAATCCAAACGGGACGAGTCTATCTCTTCCAGCCCAATGCAGAAGTAGAACAAATTGATTAATGATTTATGGCAAAAGCTACAAATAATAAGAATTACTATGCCCTTTTAATGGCAGGAGGGGTTGGATCGCGTTTCTGGCCAGTAAGTACGGCAGCATTCCCGAAACAGTTTCACGATATGTTAGGTACAGGAGAAACTTTGCTGCAAAAGACCTTCAATAGGTTATCGAAAATTGTACCGGAAGATCAGATATTAGTACTTACCAACACCACCTACAATGACCTGGTGAAAGAGCAGCTTCCTAGGGTGGCACAAAAAAATATAGTCTTAGAACCTGCCATGCGTAACACGGCGCCATGCATTCTATTATCGGCATTGAAAGTGCAAAAGGAAAACCCAGATGCGCTTATGGTCGTAGCTCCTAGTGATGCCTGGATTGAAGATGAAGCCTCCTTTGTTACTAATGTTCAGGCTGCCTTTGACAGCGCACAGCAAGATAAGGTCATCACCACCTTAGGGATACAACCCAGTTTTCCCAATACGGGTTATGGGTATATTCAATATGATGCCCAGGATCAGCAAGCTGCCAAAGCTGTAAAACGTTTTACCGAAAAACCCGATTATCAAACTGCTAAGAATTTTGTGGAGAGTGGTGATTATCTATGGAATGCAGGAATGTTTATTTGGAGCGTTAGCACGGTTATCGATAGTTTTAAAACGCATCTACCTGGCATGTATGATTTATTAAAGCAAGGATGGGAAGTTTACAATACCCAAACCGAACAGGCCTTTATCAATAAAACCTATCCCAAAGCCGAGAATATTAGTATCGATTATGGGATCATGGAGAAGCATCAAATGGTCAAAGTGGTGCCGGCTACTTTTGATTGGAATGACTTGGGTACCTGGGGTTCTTTATATGAAAACTTACCCAAAGA
>CAZJWI010000180.1:0-4363 GCA_964549485.1 uncultured Flavobacteriaceae bacterium | reverse complement strand
TGATGATGATATGCGCTATCTGGTTATGTCTAAAGCTGCTCACCAAAGTCTTACTCCAGCACAAATTGCCGCCATAGAAAAATCGGCTACTATTCTAAGTAGTGATTTGACCACTATAGAGACTTGTGGTGGGGGGAGTGCCCGCTGTATGATGGCCGAAGTATTTTTACCAGAAAAGTAAGCGATAAGACAATTTGGAGTAGGTGCAATTTATTTGATACGCACCAGGCTTATATGCTAAGCCGAGTTTCTTAAAAATGACGAGCCACTTACTAATCCTTGTTAGTTATTACTCGTCCAAGACTTGTGCTATTTTGGGAAGTTGGAGACTTAACCTATTGAAAGACAAAGTTTTTTTGTCAAAAACAGTGGTTAAAATGCGCAATATGTCACTGTCTCAACTTTTGAATTCTAAACCAATTTTGAAGCGGTATCTCTGTTTTTTCTTAAGAATTCCGTATCTTCGTTAAGTTACAATAGTAATTGTAATAAAGCGTACTGGTGACGTTTATAGAAGATTAGTCATATAAGTGTGTTTGTAGTTTTCACACTTGTACAACCTAAGCAAATCGCATTCGGGGTTGAATCGAAATGGTTTAATTTTTTTAGTAGGATTTAAAAAGCGACCGATACTATCTTCTTTTAAGCGCACCAGGTACGCTTTTTTCATGCAGCACATTATCCAAGTCACTACCTTTACTGCTACTTAAAAAATTCTTATATCCCTCACTTTTCTCCCTGTACCTAGTTTAGAATGCTTTAAAGAAGTGTTTTAGACGTCGTCTTCTTTGTAGATGTCGGCATGTTTGGCGTAGGTGCGCCATTTGCTAATACAAGCCGTCATGTCTTCTGGGATGGGTGCCTCAAATCGCATCATTTCTTTGGTCACAGGATGAATAAAACCAAGTGTCGTGGCATGTAGGGCTTGTCCGGGAAGTATTTTAAAACAATTCTCTACAAATTGTTTGTATTTGGAAAAGGCAGTTCCTTTTAAAATAGCATGACCTCCGTAACGCTCGTCGTTAAATAGGGTATGACCTATATGCTTCATATGAACGCGTATTTGGTGGGTTCTTCCTGTTTCTAAGGTGCAGGCCACCAAAGTTACATACCCTAAGCGTTCTAAGACTTTATAATGGGTGACCGCTGGTTTTCCTAATTCGGCATCCTCGCCGGTATAGACCGTATTTTGAAGTCGGTTTTTGGGATGTCTACCTATATTTCCTTCTATAGTCCCCTGTTCTTCTTCTATATGTCCCCATACCAGAGCGAGGTATTCGCGCTCTGTGGTTTTATCAAAAAACTGTTTGGAGAGGTGGGTCATGGCCTCTTCTGTTTTTGCGATTACCAGTAAGCCCGAAGTGTCTTTGTCAATACGATGTACGAGTCCTGGTCTTTCACTGCTATTATTGGGCAGGTTTTCAAAATGATAGATCAGGGCATTGATAAGCGTACCAGAATAGTTGCCATGTCCTGGGTGTACCACCATGCCTGCGGGTTTATTGACCACCAATAGGCTTTCATCTTCATACACTATATCAAGGGCAATATCTTCTGGTGTGAGCAGGTACTCATGCGGTGGGTGTTCAAAAAGCACACGCACCACATCACCAGCTTTGACTTTATAATTTTGTTTGACCACCACATTATTGACACGAATACTACCATTTTTTGCAGCTTTTTGAATTTTATTACGGGTGGCATTTTCGACAAAATTCATTAAGAATTTATCCACCCGCAAGGGTTCCTGACCTTTTCCAGCAGTAAAGCTGTGGTGTTCAAACAATTCGTCATCCTGCATTTGAGGACCTTCTGGTGTATTAGTTTTGGTCATTGGTATTGGTCTCTGCATTATCTCTGAGCGCATCGCGATAAGAGCCATTTCCATTACCTATAATCAAATCGATGGTGGCAGTCTTTTCTAGGCGCTCTCCAGGATTGATAGATTTGCCCTTGTGTTGCAAACCGCGCACTTCATCTTTTCCGATATGATCAATCTCTTTTATCTTACCTATGGTAAAACCTAGCGCTTTAAGGGTAGGTTCTACCTGTCTTTTTGTTTTCCCAATAATGTTATCAGGAATAGTGATTTTGCGGTAGCCAGATGGGTTGAGTACAAGGTATATTTGTCTGTTTTCTTTAACGTATTTGCCGGCTTCTGGATTTTGATCTATGACAGAAAATTTTGGATAATCTGGGTTGTAATTTGCGCTGTCTATGATAAAATAGCGCAAATCGGCATTGCTTAATTCTTGAGCAACAAGATCCAAGGTCATTCCTTTAATATCGGGTACGGCTATTTGTTGATCGTGATTGGTAGTATTGTTGAGCCAAGATGTCATCAAAAAGAAAAAGACGATCAAAAGTAACAGGGCAAGACCCAAATGCTTGACAAATGTCTTGCTAAATATAAAACGGATGATACTCATAAAAGGGCAGCGGTTAGTGTGGCAAAGATATAAAAATGAAACCCACTTGGCGGGTGATAAATTATCTGTTATTTTTGATAACGTCAGAAACAATTGTTTCGTTTATCAAAACCCAATTTAGCATTTTCTTATGACAAAAAATATTGCAGTTTTGATGGGAGGTTACAGCAGTGAATTTGCCATTTCTCTGCAAAGTGGAGCCACTGTTTTAGATCATTTGGAAAGCGATCTTTACAGCGCTTATGCCGTACACATTTTAAAAGATAAATGGGTTTGCATATACCAGGATCAAGAGTATCCTATAAATAAGAAAGATTTTAGCTGTGATTTGCCAGAGGGAACTTTGCATTTCGATGTCTGTTATAATACCATACACGGAAGCCCTGGAGAAGACGGTATGATGCAAGCCTATTTGGCGTTGCTCAATATACCCCAAACGAGCAGTGATTTTTATCAGAGTGCCCTCACTTTTAATAAAAAGGATACTCTCAGTGTTTTGCGTGCTTACGGTATTCCTATGGCACAATCTATATATGTCGATAAGGCCGATGAGAATGTATACGCTTTCGCGAAAGCGCAATTGGAACAATCCAAAATCTCTTATCCAGTATTTGTCAAACCCAATAGAGCAGGGTCGAGTTATGGAGTAAGTAAGGTTTACACAGAAGCTGACTTAGACAATGCCTTAGACAAAGCCTTTACTGAAGATCATGAGGTTTTGATCGAATCCTACTTAAAGGGTACAGAGGTATCGGTAGGGGTGTATCAAGACAAGGGTAAGACAACCGTATTACCTGTATGTGAAATTGTACCTGATGGCGATTTTTTTGACTTAGAGGCCAAATATTCTGGTAAGTCCCAAGAAATTGTACCTGCGCGTATCTCTGAAGCACAAACCCAACAGGTTCAGGCCTTGACGCTCAAAATTTATGAGTTGCTCAAGCTCAAGGGTATATGTCGTATCGATTTTATATTTGATCAAGGCCAAGCTCATTTTGTCGAGGTAAACACCAATCCGGGCCTATCTTCACAAAGCATAGTCCCCAGAGAATTTGCCGCAGCTGGAATTACACTGAAAGAGGCCTTTGGACAGGCCATTGCTGCTGTACTCTAATTTCTTGTCTAGCAAGACTACTTAATTATTTGCTACATTTACCATATGAAAAGAGCTGTATTTCCAGGATCATTTGATCCTATCACTTTGGGGCATTACGATATTATCGAAAGAGGGTTGACGGTGTTTGATCAAATCATACTTGCCATTGGGGTCAATGCCGAAAAGAAATATATGTTTTCTTTGGAAGAGCGTAAGCGTTTTATGGAGGAGACTTTTAAGGATGAACCCAAGATCAAAGTGATGACATATACTGGGCTCACCATCGATTTTTGTAAAGAGCAAAACGCCGAATTTATCTTGAGAGGACTACGCAATCCTGGCGATTTTGAATTTGAAAAGGCTATTGCTCACACCAATCGGAGTTTGTCTGGGATAGAGACTGTGTTTTTATTGACGAGTTCGGGTAAGAGTTATATCTCGTCTTCTATAGTAAGAGATGTTATCAGAAATCATGGCGATTATACCAGCCTGGTGCCTGATGCGGTAAGGGTTTCAGAATAATCCATAAAAAAAACCGCCTAGAGGGCGGTTTTAATAACAATTTTTCTATTGTTTATTTTTTGTTTTGTTGCTTTTTGATCGTTGACTTGTCGATGTCAAAATCATTGGTTTTTATATTGGTATTCCCTGTCGGGTTTGACGGGGTGTTCTGTTCAACTTTTCTTTCAAATTTACGTTCCATAGTTTTCTTTTTTATTGGTTATCTTAATATACCAAAAACAGCTGTTAAGTCTTCTTAACAGGCTGTTAGGATTGCGTTAAAACCTATAAAACATTAAGGGGGCTCAGTGGATACTTGTTATTCTATCGCAGCGGC
>CAZJWI010000179.1:0-8559 GCA_964549485.1 uncultured Flavobacteriaceae bacterium | reverse complement strand
TCTAATTAAAAAACATTTTACTAGCCGTTATGCTGATCAAAAATGGATGATCTACGATATTAAACGCAAATATGGTTTATTTTACGATTTGGAAAAAGTAGCATTTATTAGCATGGAATTTCCAGCCCATTTTGATTTTACACAAAGTGATGCCGCTTTTTTTAGCGACGAAGAGTTTGATTTTCAACGCTTGTGGAAGGCTTATTTTCAGAGTACCAATATCAAATCAAGAAAAAACATGAAATTACATATCAGACATGTACCCAAGCGGTATTGGAAATATCTTAGCGAGAAACAACCGGATTTTTAAATAAATGCTGCTATCTATAAAAAAAAGACACGAATAGTAACCCATTCGTGCCTTAGTGCAATTCATGTTATCACCAACTAATCATCAGATATCATGATTGCTTTAATATTGACAAACTCTTTTAGACCAAAGCCGCCGTGTTCTCTTCCATATCCAGAATCCTTGACGCCTCCAAATGGCATATTGGGATTGGCCAGTCCAAACGAATTAATAAAGACCATACCGGTATCAAACTCATTTTGAGCCAATGCAATGGCCTTTTCTTCATCTTGGGTAAATATGCCACCACCAAGTCCAAATCGACTGTCATTTGCAATACGCATTGCGTCTTCGGTGTCTTTGGCCTTTATTAAAGAGGCTACCGGACCAAACAACTCATCGTCATAGGCTGGTTGGCCTGAGCTTACAGCGGCCAAAACTGTGGCGGGATAGAAGTAGCCTTCGCCTTCTGGGATTTTACCTCCACATAAGATCTGTGCACCTTTAGCTACACTTTTAGTGACCTGTTCGTGTAGGGTTTCTCTGAGATCTTCTCTCGCCATTGGTCCCAATTCTGTTTCTTCTTTGGTAGGATCACCCATTTTGAGCTCAGACATCGCTTTGACAAAACCTTCCTTAAAGCTTTCGTATACCTCTTCTACTACTACAAATCGCTTTGCAGCTATACAGGTTTCACCATTGTTGTAAATACGGCCCTTGACACATTTTTCTACCGCTTGTTCAATATCAGCATCGGCCAAGACGATATAGGCATCATTACTTCCTAATTCGAGCACTGTTTTCTTTAAAGCATTACCTGCTTTCTCGCCTATAACTTCTCCTGCTCCAGGGCTTCCGGTTAGGGTAACACCTCGTACCAGGTCATGATTGATAACGGTATCCGATTGATCGTGATCGATCAATAGCACTTTAAATAAATCTTTGGGCAATCCACCTTTTTCAAAAAGTGCCTCCAGCAATAAAGCGGTACCGCTTACATTACCGGCATGTTTGAGTAAAATACTATTTCCCGCCATCAAATTAGTGATTGCATACCGAATGACCTGATAAGAAGGGTAGTTCCAGGGTTGTATACCGTAGATAATACCCAAAGGTGCATAGGTAATGATACCCTTGCCGCCATCTTCAAGTGTGCGGTGCTCATTTTTTAAAACCTCGGCAGCATTAGAGGCGCAATAGTCGCAAATAGCGGTACACAAATCGACTTCTTTCTCACTCTGAGATAAAAGTTTGCCCATCTCATCAGTCATGATTTTAGCAAGTCGCTCTTTGTGCTCTTGTAATGTTTTCCCTATTTGAGTTATGATTTCTCCTCGCTGCTCAAAAGATTTTTTTCTCCAGCTGTCAAAGGCTTTATGAGATTTTTCTATGGCTTCGATGACCTGATCGTCACTCATAAGCGCATATTGCTCGAGTTGTTCTCCAGTGGTGGGGTTTGTTGTTGTTATCGTGTTTTCTTTTTCCAAAATATGATGTTGTTAAGTTTATTGTTGCTCACTAGGTACGATATACACGTCGTTTATATTCACGTGTTTGGGCTGAGTGAGCGAATAATAGATCGCATTGGCGATATCCTCAGATTGCAAGGTTTCCATCTCCATCATCTCTTCCATTTTATCAAGTATATCTTCATCGGTAATTGTATCTGTAAGCTGAGTAGCCACAGCACCTGGTTCAATAGAGGTTACATTGATGCCGTATTTTGGAGCCAATTCCTGACGTAAGCCTTCAGAGAACATCTTTACCGCAGATTTGGTCGCACAATACACTGCGCCTCCTGGGAAATAACGATGAGCGGCCATAGAAGAGATATTTATGATATCACCTCCATTGTTCTTTTTTAATTCCGGTAATACGGCAGAGACGCCATTGAGAACACCTTTTATATTGACATCCACCATTTTTTCCCATTCGTCTGTCTTCAATTTTTCGACAAATGACAATGGCATTAATCCCGCATTGTTAATCAATCCATCTACCTTCCCGTAGGCATCAACTGTAGCTGAGACCGCTTTTGCGAAAGCATCCTTATCTGTAACATCACCTGAGGCCACAATAGCTTGGCCTCCATTGGACTCTATATCTTTTTTGAGCTCCTCTAATTTGTCTTCACTTCTCGCCATAAGGGCAACCTTTGCACCGTGGGCTGCTAATTTTTTGGCGGTTGCCTCACCGATTCCACTTGAGGCACCTGTGATCATAATTACTCGATTTTCTAATTTCATAGCTTTTTTTTTAAAATTGTTTTAGGAATATAATCTATTACAGCTGTTATCTCTGATCCTAATGTTAGAAGTATTGACTGTAATGCAAAAAAGAGGCACTTGAGACAGCGCCTCTTAACTACAATAAATGCACCATTAAGTAAGGGTACCACAGACCTAGGAATTTTGCAGACTTGCCTTAAAACCAAATAGTGTTAAAGTCATTCCCGACTTATAGTATGATGAAGGCCCAAAATACGGTTTGACATATGTAATACGCGTTCTTATCGCTATAATTATGAGCTGTAATGCCTTAAATAGATTCAAAAGAGTGTCAAAAAAGTGTAAAAGATGAGTTTACGACCTTGTTAAGCAAATTTTTTATAAGTTATTTGTTCTAATATGAATACATACAAAATTTATAGTTTTAGTGGTGTGGCTATATTGCTGTGGTTTATCTGGCTATTGCCGATTACCAATGACAAGTCAAGCCAGCTCGATAGACGCGCTAAGGTTTCGCTTAGAAGCGTAGGAAATGATCTGCTTTTAAAACAAAATGATTCTACCTCTCTTATCCTGCCTGTCAAACGTATAGCGGCAGGACAATATGAACTTAGTTTCGAAAAAGCTCTGGCCATTAGCCCACAGGATCTAGTAGAAGCCGTAGATGACCATTTTCAAAAAGCCAACCTGCCGGCAGCCTATAGCGTATCTGTGGTTCAATGTCAGGATCAGGAAGTAGCCTACAGTTTTCTTAAAAGAATTCCAGATGAGAATAGTCTAATACCCTGTTTAGGAAGACCACTTGGCCAAAGTTGTTATTCGATTGCTGTTGCCTTTGATGAGCCTCCAACAATACAAACAGGTCAACAGGCGCCGTTATATGCTTTAGTACTTGGCATCTTTCTATTGTTTGAAATAGTTTTGCCAAAGCAAAAACAAGCTCCCGTCTCAGGATCAAAATACACGAGAGTTACAATAGGAAAGTTCGAATTTATTCCAGAACAGCTAAAACTATTGAGCCCAACGTCAGAGGTTGTGCTTTCAAAGAAAGAATGTGAGTTATTGTATATTTTTTCGCAAAAGCCAAACGAAATCATTACCCGCGATGAATTGACAAAAAAAGTCTGGGAAGATCACGGCGTTATTGTAGGTCGCAGTCTAGACACATATATATCCAAACTGAGAAAATTGCTCAAGGAAGATCCTCAACTAAAAATTGCCAATATACACGGTGTAGGCTATTGTCTTGAAATCAGGTATTAGCATAAAAAAACCATTCGATTTACAAAGAGGCGAAAGGTAAATCAAATGGTTGTTTGAACAGCCTCCCGAAATAGGAGACCAGACTTTTTTAATTAGGATTTAAAAAAGGAAAGTAAAATGTCATTGAGCTCCTCTTTATGTGTTATGTTGAGCCCATGAGGCCCATCTTTAATTACTTTATAACTAGTGTTGGAGATTTCTTTGGCAGCCTGATCGCCAGCGGTTGCTTTGGGGACAATTTGATCGGCATCACCGTGAACGATAAGTGTAGGAATATCAATATTAGATAGTTCTGGTCTAAAATCGGTCTTTGCCCAAGCCAATGCCGCCTGAATCGTTGCGATAGGGGAGGCATGTGAGGCAATACTCCAATCATAGTGCAATTGCGCATCACTTACGGTTTTGTCATCTTCGCTATAGTTGTAAAAATTTTTATGGAAATCTTGAAGAAAACCAACGCGATCTTCTTGAAGGGCATCAATGATGTCTGAAAGATCTGATGTAGGCACGCCTTCTGGATTGTCATCCTTTTGAGCAACTAAGGGAATAATACTACTGATCAAGGCTACTTTGGCAATGTTGTCTGTGCCAAAATCGGTGCAGTAGCGCACCACCTCGCCACCGCCCATAGAAAAGCCAACCAAAATAACCTTACTCAAGTCTAATTGGCTAATAATTTGGTGGAGATCTGAAGCTAATGTCGAATAATCATAACTGCGATAAGGTGCTGATGAGTTTCCAAAACCTCTGCGATCATATGCGATACATCGATATCCAGCATCTACGATAGCCCAGATTTGTTGTTCCCCTGCACGATGACTCAACGGCCATCCATGAATGAGAATGACGGGCTGGCCATGTCCATAATCTTCAAAGAAAAGATCTACATTTTGTGTTTCAGTCTGGTGTGTTAAAAATGGCATAGCTATTATTTTGGTGAGTGATTGGGATGATCTTCTAGGTGGTCATTGTGATCACTACCCTGACTGTGCAACTGATTCTCTTCATCTTTTAACTTTGATGGTGCTCGGTCTTTAGGTAAGCTGCGTCCTGGCACATCAAGATCTGATCCACTAAAATCTACAGGTTTTTCACGATTGGCAAGCTGACTATCGTCTCCCTGTTGACTTTGGCGCTGATGCTGTGTCTTGGGCCCCAGCGTATTTAAATCTTCATTGGTAATATCGGCATTGTAGCTGCCGTCTTTTTCTTGTTTATCTTTATTCATAACAATTCATTTTTTAGAATTTCAAGATACATACAATTAGGTCTTAGCACTGACGGCATACCATAGATTGTTAACTCATTTGCTGACACAGCTTGCCACATATGAAATAGCCTCATGATCTAATAAAAGTAATCTTAGTACCTAGTAGAAGACCTTATCTTTTTAAAAATACATTTACTTTTGCTCGAGTAACAGCGCCCACACATGAGCTTTTTAAAACAAGCCTATCCCTTTTATTACCAATGGAAACAGGCACTTCTTATAAGTGTATTGGTCTTGTGTATAGGGGTGTTTTTTGATCTTGCCTTTGAGCCCTTTGAAGTCAATCACTCCGAATTAATCTATAGTCACAGTCTTACAGCTCTTATTCATGCTTTATTGTCTACGATTGTATTTCTTATTTGCGTTGGGATATTGCACATAAGTACCATTGATAAAACAGCTTGGAATGTCTTTAAAGAATTTCGATTTCTAGCTGTAGTACTATTACTAATTGGAATCGGTCAATTCTTAATAAGAGATCTTATCTATCTCAAAGAGGATAACTGGAGTTTGCGATACTTGCTCGAAGAAATACGTAATACATTCTTAGTGGGAAGTCTATTGGTTTTTATAATTACCTCTATAAACCTAGAACGCTTGCAGCGGATCTACCGCAAAAGGAGTAAAAATTTATCGCTCCTATTTAAAACGAAATCCCAACCCACCGATGCGGTGCTATCGATAAAAACCCAAATCAAAGCTGACGATTTTGTCCTTGACCTCACCACATTATTATTTGTTATGGCACAGCAAAACTATGTTAGTTTTTATCTCAATACTGGAGAGGTTCTACTTAAAAGAATGACTCTAAAAAGTGTCGCCCAACAACTAGCAACTTACGATTATATAGTTATGACGCATCGGTCTTATATAGTTTCACTATTAGCCGTTACTGGGATCAATGGCAATGCACAAGGCTATCAACTAGAATTGAAAGGCACTAGCCATAGCGTACCGGTTTCAAGAAGCAAAATGGTCGCTTTTGAACAACAACTACAACAAACGACCTCCTAGGCTGTAATTGGTCACAAAGCCTTTGTCATTGATCACAATTGACATAATCTGGTCTACATTTTCGGCTTTCATCGGTATTATTGAAAAAAATATCTGATGAAAATATCACGCCGTTACGATTTGGACCTATTAAGAGTACTCTCTGTATTTGCTGTATTTGTTCACCATGTATGTATGCCTTTTAATGGAGATAGCTTTCATATTACGAATGCTACCCACAGTAAGGCTTTGGATGATATCATGGTTTATTTTGAGCAGTTTAGGCTACCGCTACTTTTTTTGGTTTCTGGAGTAGGTACTGTCTATGCTTGCAAGCGACATCGGTGGACCCATTTTGTAAAGCAACGCAGTAAGCGGTTATTACTTCCCTTGATTTTTGGAGTTATAGTTATTGTACCGCCACAAGTATATTATGAAAATCCTGACTTTTATAGCCATTTTTGGAGTGGGTATGCGCAAATACTCAAAAGATTAGAAACCAACCACCTCTGGTTTATCGAATTGCTTTTTTACATTTCGCTCATATGCATCCCTTTAATCTATTTCTTAAAATCGGATAGGAGTAAGCCAGTCAAAAAGCGAATACAATGCTATAGCCAACGTTTTGGCATGTTATCCTGGGTCGTACTACTTATTATTATTAGGTGCAGTACCAAATACTACTTTCCTTCTGATAGTAAGGAGTTATTCAACCTTTCCTTTAGTACCTATTACGGTTTCTTTTTTGTCTCAGGTATACTACTTGCACATGCCGAAGACCTATGGCAACATATCGCCAAGAAGCGTCGACAGTATTTGTATGCTGTTTGTTTAACCTCTTTACTTTTTTACACCTATTACTTCATACCCAATCAATGGGTGTCACCTTATTTGTCTGTAGCATGGCGATGGAGTCTATGGTACGGTCTAGGTGCACTAGTTTCATGGAGTGTCATCCTGACGGCACTGGGATATGCCCACACCTATGCCAATACTCCTTCAAAATGGCTCACCTATTGCAATGAGGCGGTCTATCCATTTTACATATTGCATCAAACCGTGATCGTAGTTCTTGGGTATTACATCATTTTATTAGAATACAGTATCACTGTAAAAATTATACTGCTGTTTTTGAGTTCATTACTAAGCATAATTGGAATGTATACTTTAATTATTTATCCTTTCAAGTTGATTAGGATATTGTTTGGAATGAAATCTATAGCAATCCATAATCGGAAACCTTAAATGAAATGCAGTATCGAGAGTGTTCCAAAACTAGTTTAGTTACTGCGAAGTGAGTCCAAGTGCATCGGTAGGCGGATGAAACAGCAATTTGGCCTCAAACTCAACCGCATCCGATATGGCTTCATTTTTTAAGGTATTGTTATAGGTAATGCCCCAACGTGTGCGGTCTATCTTAATCCTTGCGTAAAAACTGCGCTTTTGACCATCTGCCGTGGCATAAAAAGTGATAGGTCGCGTCAATCCTTTGATCGTTAGGTTGGCCTCAATCTTGTGCTCATTACTTTGCTCTCTGTATTCCACATTGGTAAATACTAACTTGGCGGTAGTAAAGGTATCCACATCAAAAAAATCCTCATCTTTAAGATGGCTCACTGGCCCATGCCCCCGAGCTTCATAATCTGGATTGGTAATGGTGGTCATATCAATAATAAAGGATCCTCCATTTATAGCGCCATCTAAAGTAGTAATCATTCCTTCTCTAAACGATACGATGCCGCTGTGTTCACTAAAACTAAAAGAGTAGGAACCTGTCCAATGCAAGACACTGTTTTTGGTGTCTAGGGCATAATATTGCTGACTGTGTGCGGCTAGTGATAAAAGAAAAGCGAATAAGGTAATTGTGACTGTTCTGTACATATGATCTATTTTTCTTTCAAAACTATTTGTCTTTAGTACATAACATCGTCAACATCTTGTAAAAGAAGTGTCAATTGTTTGTCAAACGGCTAGTATATAAGACATTAATTGTCTTTTTTTCGCTTAAAGCGAAATAATAATCTTTGCCATTAACCCTGGGGTTAACACAAAATTCATCATAACCCGACTTTTAGATAAGATCGAATACAGCTACTTTGAACTGCAATTGAACTATAGATTTCTTAAAAAACACCCCACTTAGTAGATTTTAGGATCTTTGCGCTGTGCTTAGCTCAAAATAACTCGAGAGGTGATGCTAATGAGAGTAGGGGTTAAGAAGCATTACCGCAAATTAATTGTAAATAAGTCAAATAAAAGCTTATATATCCATAAAAGGGCATCATCTTTGCACCTTATTACAGTATAAATTTTTAATTACATTACAATGAACAAAGGAACAGTAAAATTCTTCAACGAAACTAAAGGATTTGGATTCATCACTGAAGAAGGTGCTGACGACGCGCACTTCGTACACATTACAGGATTAGTAGATGAAATCCGTGAAGGTGACGAGGTGCAATTTGATCTCAAAGAAGGAAACAAAGGATTAAATGCAGTTAACGTAACCGTTATCT
>CAZJWI010000178.1:0-10734 GCA_964549485.1 uncultured Flavobacteriaceae bacterium | reverse complement strand
GTTTTTGGGAGAATCTATTTTTATGGCTTTGATTGCCTCTTTATTCGCCTGCGTGATTGCGGTTTCTATATTACCTTATTTCAATCAGATTGCTGGTAAACAAATCGAGTTTCACTTTGCGCTAAATATTATCTTTGCTTTGATTGCGTTGGTTCTCGTTACAGGTCTACTCGCAGGAAGCTACCCAGCTTTTTATCTTTCAAAATTTCGACCAGTGGCTGTCCTAAAGGGAAAAATAAGTACAGTTGCCGGAGAAACGTGGGTAAGAAAAGGGTTGGTAGTTTTTCAATTTACCTTATCGGTTATTTTTATTATTTCAGTTTTTATCATCAATAATCAAATAGACTTTATGATGAATAAAAATCTCGGCTATAACAAGGAAAACATTATTACTTTCAAACTAAAGACGGAATATAAGAATCGGGATGTCCTTATGAACGAGTTGGAAGCTATGAGTGCCGTTACCGATGTTGCTTTTATGAGCGGGAGTTTACTTGAGTCAGGCGATGGCCAAGGCGGGTATTCTTGGAGAGGTTTGGATTCCGATAAAAAAGTGATGTTCAAAGCACCCAGAATAGGATACAATTATATTGAGACCTTAGGCATTGATTTAATAGACGGACGTACATTTTCAAAAGACTTTAATGACGATGAGAGTAAAATTATCATCAATGAATCTGCGCTGAAATTTATGAACTTAGAATCCAATTCGGCAGTAGGTACTGTTATTGACCACGGAAGCGGTCAAAAAGAAATCATCGGTGTGGTCAAGGACTTTCAATATGGCTCGCTTCACAATGCAATGGAACCGCTCATTTTACGATTTAGAAGAGGCGGCACCGATATGGCATTGCGCATAAAAACAAACGAAATTGATAAAGTGTTGAACGAGATAGAAACCACATATGAAAGACTACAACCGGGATATCCCTTTGAGTTTTCTTTCTTGGATGCCGAATATCAGAACCTTTATGATGCGGAAACCAGGGTAGCCTCACTTTCTAAAATATTTACGGTATTGGTGGTACTCATTTCGTGTCTAGGTCTTTTCGGGCTGGTAATGTTTACCGCGCAGCAAAGAAGTAAGGAAATAGGAATACGAAAAATTTTGGGAGCAAATGTTACAACCATTGTCACATTATTATCAAAGGACTTTTTAAAGCTGATAGCGGTCTCAATTTTAATTTCCATACCTATTGCTTGGTTGGTTATGCATCAATGGCTTCAAGAATTCGCATATCGAATCTCAATCAACTGGTGGGTATTTGCAATTGCTAGCATCATTATGATTCTTATCGCAATGACCACAATAAGTTTTCAGGCCATCAAGGCGGCAATGGTCAATCCGGTGAAAAGCTTGAAAGTAGATTAAGTTCTATTTCTTTACTGAATAAATGTACACCTTTTGTAGAGGTATCATCCTAAATTATCGTCTACACATAAATGATAACAGCTCCATTAGTTGATTAAATCTTAATCCTCAACCCAGTCCTCAACGAGAATCCTTTACTATTATCAATCTCAAAAATCTCATTGTTTCTACTATCTCTCAGTTGGACGCTTCTATCTAATATGTATGCACTCCTCAAATAGAATTCAAAATGTTCTTTAAAGTGAAATTCATATTGAAGACCAGACAAGATGAGCGACATATTAAATCGTTCAGGTTGCTCACCATTTATGATTGAGCCTTGTTGAATATTTGCCGTAAACCCATCTAATTGAACATATAATTTTAAGCGATGCGCATCTGATATGTGATACTGAAAATTAGATTTAGGAACACCAAGATTATACGAGAATTTCTCAGCAAACTTTCTATAATAACTTATAAATGGAAGCGGGAACGGAAAACCCCTGTTTTGAGAATAGGAAACGCCTAAAATTAATCTATTAGGTTTTCGCGCAGATGGCTCATCCTTCTTATCATTTATAAAAACCACATCACCAGAAAACACCACATCATCGGTATCTAAATCGCTTGCACAAAGGTTGGAACTTACACCAGGCGTAAATCGCGCACCAAATCGCCATTTTTGGTTAATCTTAAACGTATAGCCTATGTTTAAATCAATAAGCTGAAAACCGTTAAGCTCTTCTTTATCAAAAGGGACTTCATTATCGCCAAACGTAATATTGATGTTGCTGTAATCCAGGCCAAGGAATAGATAGGCTTGCTTGTCATTTAGCTTTATCGGGTAGTTAAAAGATGCTCTCGTTCTATTAAACTCAAAATCGGAATCGGTAGCTGGTAGTATAGTGTAATCTATCCGAGCTAAATCTGCCAGCTGTGCCTGGCAAATGATGCCAGATACAAATAGTACTCCACATAATATGTTTTTAATAAAATTCATTGATTATTAAGTATTTGATTAAAAAAAGGGCTCGCCTATATAATGAAGCGAACCCTCCAACCATCAAAATGAAAAATCTATTTCCTTTTAAGTTTTTAGAAGGCTACTAGTTTTGTGCTTTTAGTACGACTTCATCAGGTATACATCACCATCTTCTGGAATTTGAACCAGTTCTGCTATTCCATTAGTAGATAGATTATCCTTTAAATCTTTGCGTTTTACAAAGCAATGATTCAAAGTGTTCATATGTACGGCTAGTATTTCTGCATTCGGTGCGTTTTTCTGAACCTCTATAATATCAGCTGGTGTCATAGTTATCGCATCTCCTTTTTTGTTTCCTTCTATAAATTGAGCACCACCTGCATTCAGTACTATCACATTTGGTTTGTGTTTAGAGAGTGCTCGTTCTACTTCTTTAGCCCAACGTGTGTCGCCAGCGACGTATAATTTTTTTTCTGCTTTCGCGAAAACAAATCCAGATACATCTCCCATCATTTTGCCAACTTTGCCAAAACCGTGCTGACCACCAGTTCTATGTATAGTCATTCCGCCCCAAGAAACTTTGTCTTGGATCACAGTGACATTTGTGAAACCTTGCTTTTCAATTTTGGCTTTATCTGAAGGTTGTACAAAAATGGGTGTTTCTTTTGGAATCATATTTTGAGCCTTTGTATCCCAATGGTCCAAATGGGTATGGGTTACAAAAACAGCATCTATGCTATTTACAATATTTTTTAACATAGAAGCATTTACAGGAAGTTCTACCATTGGGTTTCTGTAATTGTTCCCTGCACCATCAAAAGCGGGAAACTCACCTTTATCGGCAAACATTGGGTCTATGAGAATCTTTTTTCCACCAAAGTTTACAACGAGCGTAGCATTTCTTAAAAGCTGGATACTCTCTTTACTGGAATCGTTATATCCCATTTTAGTTTTGTGTAACTTTCCTAAAAATGATTTCATTTTAGAGATAATCGCATCGCCATCTTCCTCGAGCGCAAAATGTCCCGTATCGTAGATATTGTAATCTATATTTTTGGCATCTTTTTTATACGCTTCCGCTCCAGATTCTGGAAAAAATAAGTCGCCTTTACCCCAAACGATAAGAATCGGTGGTTGATACTCTCTGATAAATTTTTGCCATTCTGGATATAGCGCTACATTTTTTCTATAGTCATAAAATAGGTCAATATTCATATCTTGAATTTTAGGACGTGACATTCTATAATAATCCATAACCCAATTGTCTGGATTGATTTTTTCAGGATTTCGAGTACCGTGGGTGTATTGCCATTTCATTCCTTCTAAGGTAAACGCTCCATAAAGTGGCTTTCTATTTTCAGACGAATTGTTTTTCCATAGCTTTTTTACATCGCCCCAAGCTGCACCAAGTCCTTCTTCATAGATGTTCCCATTTTGTACAATAAGTGAGCTTACTTTGTTAGGATGTTTTGTCGCTATGCGATAACCAATAGGCGCACCATAATCTTGCATCATTAAGCCATAAGATTTTAAGTTGAAGCTTTGCACAAATTCATCCATTACATTGGCAATGTTGTCAAATGTATAATCAAAGGTATCAGGGTCAGGATAATCACTTTCTCCAAAACCAGGATAGTCTGGTGCAATTAGATAATAGTCGTCTGCAAGTTCGTCCAGTACTTTTCTATACTGGTGTGACGATGTGGGAAAACCGTGCAATAAGATGAGAGCAGGATTTTTTGGGTTGCCAGCTTCTCGGTAAAAGATATTTAATCCTTTTACCTCTTTCGTTTTGTACAATATGTCGTTATTATTGATTTCGACTATTGGTGAGTCATCTGTTCTTTCTGAATTGGTAAACGCAGAAAACACGAGCGCTACACTTACAAGTGCCACTAATATTATGTTATTTGATTTTTTCATTTTGATTATTATTAAATTATTAATTAAATCTATACGAGCCAGTAAGCATCGTGTACTGCTGGCTATCGTTATCGCTCAGTTCTCCGCTAGAGTACATATAGCGCACGCCCACAGTCCATCGGTTAGATGAATAGTAACCGCCCACGTGACCATTTAAAAAAAGATTGTTTATAAACTCACTATCCAGAAAGTTGAGGTCTTCAATCTTATCGCCTTGTATGGTGGCGTTAAATCCCGAGAATTTAAGTGCAATACCAGCATCCATATAAAACTCTTTATTTGATTTGTTTGCCAGTAATGAATTTTGAAAAGCAGCGGTTTGAGAAAGTGCATTAAACCTACCTAACCTAAAGTTGACACCTGGATTTACATAAGCAAAAATGTTACCTAAAGACACATCTGCCACACCATACACATCAAAGTTTTTTCTTGCAAATAACGTACGAGCATACACACCTCTAAGATTAAAGCCAAATTGATTTTCTATCTGATTACTCCAGTCTAAAACTGGGTCTCCAGAAACGTGCTCGTGAAACCAGTTTTGTAAAGCACCTGCTTGGGAATCTGGTCCTAAAATCCCTAAATCGACACCAAAGCTTAAAAAGGATTTTTTAAATCCATAGGTGACATCAAATTCTGCATAGCTCCAGCCTGCATAAGGTCTGTCTGTTTCTGTGCCTTCTCTTTCATAATCTGGCGTGTAGGCTTCTATATTAAGGCCTACACTTTGAAAGTAGCCTATCTTTTTTGAAAACCATTTATCTAAAAAAATAGGTTTTTCATTGCGCCATCTAAAAGTGCTATTGATACCGTACGTGTAATACCTGTCAGACTCTGCAGCAATGACTAAAAAATCATTATCCGTTCCTATTTCGACTTCGTATTGATAGTGGTCATCATCGGTTGTGGTCTGTGCAAAACTGCTTACAGAAATTAGTAGAGCGATAAAAAGGTAAAATGGTTTCATTGTGATGTGGCTAGTTATGTGTACGCTTTCGCGAAAGCGTAGTAAGCTATAGTGTATGATGTGTAATTCAAATAAAAAGGCTCGTTCGTGTTTGTAAAACGAGCCTCTTTAATCAAAAAACTAACTATGAAAAAAACTACTTTTTTATTAGGCAAGTTGTGCTTCTAGTGGTGCTGCCACAGGAAAATCTACAGGTACTCGCGTAGTGTTGTTAATGTAATTTGAAATGGTCTTGTCGCCTACCAATGAGATAGTGTCGATTAAGTTTTCTTTAGTCCATCCTGCGTTAAAGAAGTTTTCAAGAACATCAGCATCTGTGTTTCCACGATTTTCCGTGATGTTTTTTGATAATTTTGCGAGGGCATCCAGTTTGTTGTCAAAAGACGCTTTTCCTGCTCTTAATTCTAAGATTTGTTCGTCAGTAAAACCGTTCATTTTCCCGATTGCTGTGTGGGCAGACAGGCAGTACTCGCAATTGTTTACTTCGCTCACCGCTAAGTTTACCGCTTCTTTTTCTTTCGCTTTAAGCGATGTCTTGGCGCCTGAAAAATCTAAATAGTTTTTTAAGGCGTTTTCTGAATAGGCATAGGTTGCAAAAAGGTTAGGTACAAAACCTACTTGCTTTTCTAACGTGTCAAAAATGGCTTGATTTGTTGCGTTTACTTCTGCTCTTGTTGGTACATTAAATGTGCTCATAATTTCTAATTTTTAATTGTGTTTATAATTTTTGTTATTACTATTTATTTTTGTTGGTACAAAGATGCGACGAGATACAAGCCTCTGAAATACACCTATTTCCTAACAGATTGTATATTTTTCCCAACCTATACCTTCTTGGCAAAAAAGGCGCTGTCTAAACTAAAAAGTCCAGAACACACCAAGGGCTTTTCCCTAAAAAGTGAGAATTAGCGAGCCTGACTTAGATTTTTTGTCATTGTATTTTTCATCATACTTTCTATTTAGATATATGTCGATAGCTTCTACAATAAAAAAACTCATTGCCCAGCTCAAGAAAACATCACTTGCCCAATGCGCATTGTCATATATTCTAGATATGCCTGGGATAAGACCTATGGCATATATAGGTGTTTTAACCCACCAACTGTCAAATTGCTTTGCAATAACGTGGGCATTTGTAAATGTGAGTACCGCGTGACCTGAAGGGAAAGACCGGTATCTAGAATTACCACCAAAAGGTCTAAAATGATGATTTCCCAGCTCAGCACCTGGTCGTGCTCTACCTACGGCAGATTTTGACAGCTGCTGCAAGAATCCTGTGGCGGTTGCAGATGATATGAGTAAAACGCCTGTGCGTCTTAGTTTTTCATTTCTTGTAAATAGTCCTGTTAAATAAACCGCACCTGTAAATCCATAATTGTTTTGTGGGCTACCAGCATACCAACCGTAGTCTAATAATAGGTCAGGAACATCATCTCTATGACTTCTAAATTCTCTGGTAATATTTTCATCTACCGTAGCAAGTCCAAATGTGGTGGCTGCCACACCACCAAGGATTAAAAAATCATTTCCCTTCCAGTAAAGCGGTCGGGAATAGGCGTAACCTGTTCCCTTAAAAACGTTGCCCATATCATAGGTAAAATCTTGCCATAAGGATCTTTTGGTATCTGTAAAATCATTTTGGTCTTGGGCTTTTACGGTGGTTAACATTGTAAAAAGTATCACTAAAATGCTAATAACAACGCGTCGCGTGTGTATGGCTTGTGTACTATGATATATGGAAGGCTTCATTTTTTGGTATCGCTAATTTGATAGTATCTCATCATACAATTAATGAGATAGGATGTTTAGTTATACCCAAGTATCCAAATGCAATGCCATTGATAAAATAGGATTTAAGTAATTGATAATCAATACTATAAAATTATCTTAATAAGAACGGTAGCTACAATATGTTGTAACTCTACAAATTATAGTAAAAAGAAGATGATGATTTAATCGAAGAGTTTGGTCTTTTCAATCCCAAGCTTTTTAATTTTAAAGTCAAGGGTATTGGGATGCACTTTAAGCAAAGTTGCAGCACCATCTTTGCCTCGTATTTTACCTTTGCAATAGGTAAGCGCATTGATGATGGCCTTGCGCTCTATTTCTTCTAGTGTAAAGACCTCGTTGGTTCCTGAAGTCATATCAAAATGTACATTCCCATTTTCAGAAAATTCAACTTGTGCGATGTCTATCTCGTCGGTATCTGCGAGTACAACGGCTCTTTCCATCATATGCTGCAACTCACGCACATTACCAGGCCACGAGTAGTTGAGCAATCTTTTTTTACAAGCTTTAGACAGACCTTTAAAGGACCTGCCCACTTTTTTAGCGTATCTATCCAGGAAGAATTCGGCTAGTGGTATGATATCTTCTTTACGTTCTCTAAGCGCTGGCAGATGAATGGGAAAAATATTTAACCTAAAATACAAATCTGCCCTAAACGTACCATCTTCTACCATTTTGCTCAAATCTCTATTGGTGGCTGCAATAAAACGTACATCTATCGCTACGGTTTCTGTAGCGCCTACACTTTCTACCTCTTTTTCTTGAAGACTGCGCAATAATTTAGACTGTGCTTTGAGCGGTAACTCGCCTATTTCGTCCAGAAAAAGCGAACTCATATTTGCACGTCTAAATTTTCCCATACGCTTTTCGGTAGCGCCAGTAAAACTGCCTTTTTCGTGACCAAAGAGTTCTGATTCGGCTAGGTTTTCTGGTATGGCAGCACAATTAAGGATGACCATTGGTTTTTTATTGCGCAACGACATTTGGTGAATGTACTTTGCAAATACCTCTTTTCCCGTGCCTGTTTCGCCCGTAAGTAATACCGTAACATCTGTGGCGGCCACTTTATTTGCAAATGATAACGCTTTCGCGAAAGCTTCTGACTTCCCAACGATATTTAAAGCGTCTGGTAGTATCTTTGGAATGTGTTTAGATGAAGGCGCAGACGTGTCCGTTTCTAACGATTGGGACAATGCCGACGTCAAGCTGAAATTTTCAAGCTCAAGACTATCTATATGATACGACCACAAACCTCTTATAGCATCTGCACTCAATATGCCCGAAGATACCTCTGGAAGATTTGCAAGCGCGATATACGGAATGTTGAATTTTTTATTTAATCGTGCCAGTAACTGTAAATGGCTAGGCTCGTTTGCCAGCTCAAGGTCTAGGGCGATAAAATCTGGTTTTTCAGTTTTTAGCTTTGCCTCAATACTGTTTTTGTCTTTTGTAATACCAGTAATACCATAACCAGCAAGCGTCATTTGGCGAGCCAGTTTTTTGGCCTCATCGGTTCTGTGTGATATAACTAGTACTTTTTTACTCATTTGTGTGTCGCTACAATGTTATAGACCATAGCTAGTTTACGTGATTATCAATACTCACATAAGTCCATAAACGTGCCAAAATACAAATCTTGTAACCGCATAATAGCGCAGGTCAGTCATACTGGGCGCTGTGAGGATAATATTTTTTTAAGGCGAAAAAATCATTATTTTTTAAACTACGATATTTCGTGTTTATTTGAATTGTAAAAGCGATATATCGTATAATTAAGTGTTATTTTATCAAAGATTTCACTACTTTTATACCAAAGGAAGTCTTATGAAAACAAGCACAGCATTACAGGATATTTTACTGCACATAAGCAAAGCGGTCATCAACATACGCAGTCTTGAAGATTTTCATACGACGATAATGAACGATATAAGACCGCACATCCTTTTTGACGATGCAGTCTTGGTGTTGTTTTCTGAAGATAAAAAAACATTCACGCATCCTTTAACGCTGTCGCCCGAACAAAGAAGAGAACATCCTGATTATGACTATGTATTGACCCATCAATTTGATACCGCCAACACACCTATTGAAAATATGCTGCAAAATGAAGAAGTTGCTTATTATACATTAAAAGAATGGCTTAAAGCCTATCCCACATTTCCAGGACTATCCATAATGAGAGATACTGGGCTGAATCATTCCGTAAGTTTACAATTAAAAAATAGAAATGGTGTGTTTGCCCTGTTGGTATTTCATTTTGAAAAAAAACCATCGCAACCTATTGCTGGCGATTTTCACCACGGTATCAAAGACCAACTGGCAATGGCGTTAAGTAACATTCTCGCCAATGAAGAAATAGCCCAAGAAAAACAATTTGCCGAAACCCTTTTGAGCATTAGCGAAGCCACCACCAACATACGCGATAGAGACGACCTCTACACCACCATAATGGATAAGCTTAAACTCATCGTGCATTTTGATGATGCGGTGGCTATTGTATTGTCAGATGATGGTACTCATTACAACCACTTACTTACAGCATCATCTCAAGAAACAAAAAGCCATCCCAATTATAGCACATTGGTCAATAATTATTTGCCCTTGACCGGCAGTCCTATTGAGACGATATTTCAACAAGAAGAAATGGTGCGGAATTATGTCCTTTATGAAGATTGGTTGCCCAAGTATCCAGACTATCCAGGATTTATATTGATGAAAGATGTTGGTTTGCGCCATTCTACCGTTCTTAAATTAATGAATGGCGGTAAGGTATTCGGCTTATTGCTTTTTCATTTTGAAACACCACAACCCAAGGATGACGATAAATGGAAGCTCTACCCCAACATTGCAGACCAGCTATCCATCGCCATAAGCAACGTGCTTACTAATGAAAAAGTACTGGACGAAAAACAGCAAAAAGAGACGCTGCTAAAAATAAGCGAGGCAGCCACAAAAATTAGAGACCGTGAGACCTTGTACCACACCATAATGACGCAAATAAAACCTATCGTCAATTATGATGATGCGGTCGCCATTATTTTATCAGAAGATAAAACCACATTTCAGCACATATTAACGATGTCGTCAGATGAACGTAAAGACCATCCGTTGTATGATTCCGTAGTAAGCCAACATTTCGTAGAAAAGAATACACCCATAGAACAGCTATTGTCAAATGAAGATTTTATACAGTATAGTGTAGAAAAATGGTTGGAAGAATATCCAGATTTTCCAGGATTACATTTAATGAAAGAAACGGGACTCAACTATTCCACCGTTCTTAAACTAAAAAACGGATATGAAATATATGGGCTTATTTTGTTTCATTTCAAGGAACAACAAAATATGTCCTCTAGCGTAGTTGGTTTATACCCTAACATTGCAGACCAGCTTTCGGTAGCGATAAGTAATTTGCTAGCCAATGAAGAAATACAGCGACTCAATGAAAAACTGACCCAAGAAAACGCATATCTAGAAGAAGAGATAAAAACCAGCTATAACTATGCAAATATTATAGGTGCTAGTGAGCCTATGCAGCAAGTATTCCAGATGGTAGAGCAAGTGGCATCTAGCAGCAGTACCGTAATTGTACTGGGAGAAACAGGTACAGGAAAAGAACTTATTGCCCGTGCCATACACGACAGGTCGCCACGTAATAAGCGACCGCTTATTAAAATAAACTGCGCCACATTACCAGCACAATTATTAGAGTCAGAATTA
>CAZJWI010000177.1:0-11830 GCA_964549485.1 uncultured Flavobacteriaceae bacterium | reverse complement strand
TCTATGGTTACCTTTTTTGGGGCAGGTATTGCTGCCTATTACATCTTTGGTTTGAGTCTTCAAATGTCCTTTCTGTTTTCTGGGTTGATTATCGTAACCGGCCCAACGGTAATTTCTCCTATATTGAGAAATGTTCCGGTCAAAAAAGATATCTCGGCAGTTTTAAAGTGGGAAGGGATTCTCATTGATCCTATTGGCGCCTTAGTGGCGGTTTTGGTATTTGAATTTATTAGTGTCGGGGAAGGGGCAGCCTTTACAAAAACCGCTCTTATTGAATTTGGAAAGATTGTACTTTTTGGGTGTACATTTGGATTTACCTTTGCCCATGCGGTGGCATTTGTGATTAAGAAAAAGCTCATTCCGCATTATTTGATGAATGTTTTTACACTTGCTGCGGTACTCGCTGTTTTTGTAGAATCTGACATCTTTGCCCATGAATCTGGACTACTGGCAGTGGTAGTGATGGGGATGGTATTGGGGAATATCAACTTGCCCAATATCAAAGAATTGCTCTACTTTAAAGAATCCTTAAGCGTGCTGTTAATTTCGGTATTGTTTATACTGCTCTCTGCCAATATGAACCTTGAAGATTTAGAATTGCTCTATCGTTGGGAAACCTTAGCCTTATTCTTAGTTGTGGTCTTTATTGTCAGGCCGCTGGGGGTATTTTTGAGCACCTCTGGCTCCGATCTCAAGCTCAACGCCAAGCTCTTTATAAGCTGGGTGGGACCACGTGGTATTGTGGCCGCAGGTATTGCATCTCTTTTTGGATCTAAATTGTTAATAGATGGAGAACCAGGAGCCGAGTATATTACCCCGCTGGTTTTTATGATCGTATTAGGAACGGTCCTGCTTAACGCAACAACAGCACGTCTGTTTGCCAAACTTGTAGGTGTCTTTTTGACCAAGTCTGAAGGCATTATGATTATTGGGGCCTCAGAAATGCCAAGGCTTATCGCCAAATATTTACAAAAAAATGGACGTCATGTGGTGCTTTTAGATAGCAACTCTAACAACGTTCAAGCCGCCAAAGAATTGGGCTTAACCGCCAAAGAAGCCAACATCTATGCCGACACCCTCTTGGAAGATATAGAACTTAATGATGTGGGCTATTTGATGTCGCTTACAGGCAATAGTGATATCAATTCTTATGCGATTAATAAATTTAGAAAACAATTTGGCGAGCACGGCGCTTATAGACTCATCTCCAAACGCGAGATGGATCATATTGATGATATTCCTAAAGAAGGATTGTTCTCGGCATCAGATGATTTTATCAATCTTACCGAAGTAGCACGACGGTATCCAAGTATTAATGAAATTGCGATTCAGACCGAAGATGATTATCATAAGATTGCTGGGATTATGGAGAAGGATCAGAATATGGTACCTCTATTTGTTAAAGAAAAAGATGGTAGTATCCATATAGTGAGTTCGTTTGTACAAGATCTTGAAGCCGACACCTTTGCCGACTGCCAGCTTGTGTATTTGGGTAAACCTTTAGAGACCAAGGTCGTTGCCGAAGAGGCTGTTAGTCTTGACTCTTAGCAAGTTTGTGATACTTTTTGTGGTAAAATATCATAAGTGCGCCTGCGCGAAATAACATCCAGACCAAAAACGCCATCCAGATACCCAGCAACCCCCCGTCCAGATACCGGCTTATGTAAAGTGTAGGTACAAAACCGACAAAAGTGGCTAGGAGTAAAGTGTTGCGTAAATAGCCCATTTCTCCCAGACCTTTAAAAATAGAATCTAAGGTAAAAGCCATAGCGTTTACAGGTTGCATGATAATCACCATAAAGAAAACGCTATAAAAGATATCGAGCACTTCTCTCTCGTTGCTAAAAAGGGTGCCTAACGGATAGTACAATAACCCACAGCCTACAATGAGTAAAAGACTAACAATACCATTATAGCCTACTACTTTTTTGGTGAGTCTCCACAAATTGGGGTAGTCTCTCGCTCCAAGTAAACGTCCACTAAGCGAATTACCAGCAGCACCATAGCCATCGATAAAAAAAGCGGTAAATAACCAGATATTGGCCGCTATAGTATGGGCCGCCACATAGGCATCACCAATGGCAGTTGCCTCACGAACGGCTAAGATAAGCGCTACATTGAGGGCAAAAGAACGCACAAACAAATTGGCACTCATACGTACCAATCGATTGATCTCAGGATGAAGCGGAAATCGCAGTCTTAAGGAAACCTCCGTTTTAGTAAGAACTAGTATTAACGCCAGTATGGCCATTACCATTTGAGCAATTAAACTTGCCCAAGCCGCTCCTTTAACCGCCATAGGTGCTATAAGACCATCAACACCATAGACAAGTAGGATATCAAGACCGATATTAAGCGCTGCCCCTATAATGGCTACCACCATAGGCCAGAAGGTATTTTGCAACCCTCTAAATATCCCAAAAATAGCAAAGGTAAAAAGGGTAAGCGGAAATCCCCACACCCTAATATTATAGTATTCTACACTGAGATCGAGAACAATACCCTTGGCATTCATGGCCGAAAAGATGCCGGTTACAAAAAAGTAAGTGCCGCCTAGTATAAGGATGCTCAAAAGAATATTAAAAAAAATCGCTTGAGCCGGGAGCACGCTTATTTCTTTTAAGCGGCCAGCCCCAAGGTTTTGAGATACTATAGCCGAAATGGCAGATCGAGTTTGTCCCAGTATCCAGATAAGCATAGACAAAAAAGAGCCTACAATACCTACCGCTGCCAGCGATTCGGTGCTAAGTGAGGGCATATTACCCACAACGGCTGCATCGGTACTTGATAGTATTGGCTCTGCGATACCTGCTATTATTGCTGGTATGGCCAATTGCTGTATGCGTTTAAAGGAAATGTCGATGCTAGCCAATACTCAAATTTTTGAGCTGCAAATTTACGGCTTGCATTATTAACCGCCTTAGCTGTGTGGCTCGTCTTTGCGATCGAGTACTAATTCATAACAGTAAAAAGGATGTTTGCTTTGTTTAGGAAAGTAGATGTTTCCGAGTTTTTGATAACCGCGCGCGGTGTAAAAGCGTTGGTTACGCTCGTTTTTGCTAAAGGTGTCCAGCCGTACCGAAGGGCAAGAGTGCGCTTTCGCGAAAGCTTCAGAAAAATCCATCAACGCTCGCGCATGCCCTTGTGACTGATGGTCTGGGTGAACAGCCAAGCGATGAATATAGAGGTTGTTATTAGAGGGCGTGAGCCACCTAATAGGTAGATACTCCTGATCCATAAAAAACGAACAAACCACACAGCCGATGATCTGATTATGGGCCTTGAGTACATAAAGCTCGCCGCGCTCAATGTCTAAAGTAAAAGCATCTGGACTAGGGTAGTGGCTGTTCCACTGATAAATGTTTTGAGCTATCATCTTTTGGGCACAAGCTTGTGTTAATGAGATGATTTCGGGGATTTCTTCTATTTTTGCAGGTACAATCACAGATTAAAAGTATTTTTGCAGTGTCGCGTAAAAATACAGCAACTCTTATGAAAAATATTCTAGTTCCCTTAGGTTCATCAAAAAGCGCCGCAAATACCCTGCAATATGCCATCGATATGGCACAGCAGATGGACGCTAATGTGTATGTGATCTCTATCTTTAGAGAGTTTTCGAGAGTAGGGGGGTTATCTAAGGTTAATACTTTGATGAAAGAGGAGTCAGAACATCAACTTGATGCTGTCTTAAAAGCTGTAGATCACAAGGATGTTTCTGTAATTGCTCACCCGATAAAGGGCGGCATCGTAGAAGGGGTAGAACGCTTTGCCAAACACGTGCCTGTAGATTTGATGATTTTATCACCACGAAGTAATTCTGTAAATGAAGAAGTGTATCTGGGCAAAACCACAGGAAGTCTGGTCAAGGGTACCAATATTCCTGTTATGATTGTACCTGATGGTCTACACTTTGAAGGGCCTGAGCATTTGCTAATGGCTTTTAAAGATGGACGTTTTCCTCAGAAAAAAGTATTGAATCCGCTTTACAAATTTCAGGAACACTTTAATACCCAAGTACATGTATTGCACGTGCACACTCCTAATGCTGATGCGGCCTTTGCCAAAGTAAGCGGCAAGATAAAAAAGCTGGCTTCCTCCTATAAAGAAACCGAAAATGCCACTACCTTTCAAGGTGTTTTGGAACATTTCCAATCACATAACCCAGATATGTTATGTGTAACCCGTCGCAAAAGAGGATTTTTTAAAAAGCTGTGGGAATCTGACACGGTATTAAAACGCGAATTTCATACCAGTAAACCGCTATTAATTCTTAGTACACAGGAATAAAATTTGTATTATTGCACTGCTGTTTTAAAAAACAGTACCCAAACTAAAAAATGGGGATGTAGCTCAGTTGGCTAGAGCGCTTGACTGGCAGTCAAGAGGTCGTCGGTTCGAATCCGATCTTCTCCACTAAATATCGGTTCAACCCCAGTCTTTACTGGGGTTTTAGTTAAATTTGTAAGTCTTGGCGGTCCAAATACGGTCCAAGACAGTGTAGTATTTTACTGGGATTCTATCCGAGTAAAAAAAATGCACAAAAGTCAAAAACCACTTTCCTCTCAAATTCCGCTTGTAGACTATATTCCCGCAGAATTGCGCGAACTAAAAAATGGCACATGGCGAATTGTTTATTATGCAAGAATTCCTGGTTCTACTAAAATGCGCTTGTTCAAGCGTCGTGTACGGCCCATGAGCAACAAAAAAGAGCGCCGACGTTATGGGAAAAGAATGTGTGCCGAACTAAACAATAAACTTCACAACGGATGGTCTCCATTTCACGAAGAGAGTAGTAGTTCGGAGTATGTAACATTAAAAGAAGCACTTGAGCGGTTTAATACTCAAAATGAAAAACTATATAATGGTGATCAATTAAGACAAGCTTCATTAAAAAGCTATCAATCTATGGCAAATAGATTATTGACTTATATAAAGGAGATTGATAAGGAGAAAATGTTTTGTATAGAATTCAATCGATCTTTTGTAGTAAACTATAAGGACTATATCTACTTTAAGAAAAAAAGAACTGCTACTACAGTTAATAACTACATAAACTTCTGCCAAGTCTTAGCAAACTATCTTGTAGATAGAGGTTATATCAAGAATAATACAATTACCGGGATTCCTTTGATGAAAGCCGAGAAGAAAAAGCGAGAAGTGATTGATCAAAACTCTCGTAAAAAGATATTTAGATACTATAAGGAGAACAATCAATCTTATTTGACGCTCTGTTTGATGGTTTTTTACTGCTTTATACGAAGAACAGAATTAACACGTCTCAAAATATGTGATATTCAATTTGACAAAGGAATAATTGTTTTGCCTGCGCGATTATCAAAAAATCGCAAGACACAGTCTGTAACTATTCCTAAAAAATTATTAGAACGTTTGGAAAATCATATTTCAGGGTATTCATCCGAACTTTATGTTTTTTCAAATAATAACTTCAAGCCAGGGGAGAGTACGTTAAAACCTAAGAAAATCAGCGATACATGGAGGAAGATGCGGGCTGAATTAGCACTCCCTGATTCCTATCAATTCTACAGTTTAAAAGATTCTGGAATTACCGAATTATTTTTGATGAATGTACCTCTGATCAAAATACGGGATCAAGCGAGACATCAGGACATTAGAATGACCGAAAAATACACCCCTCGTTCGTATGAAAAAGATCAAACGATCTCCTCTATTGACTTTGAATTCTAATCTAGTTCGGTTACTGTTTTTAAAAATGTCGAAAATTCTGAGCTCTAGTTTTTTAAATTAAAACTCTGTACAACAGTTATTTAATTAAGTGTGAATTCTGGTACAGTAATAATTAGAGCTCGTAATTTTTCAAGTTTGTATTTTATAGTAACCCTTACCTAACGCTATCATTTCAATCTGTCAAAATTTCTGTACTTTGTACCGTATCGATATAATTAACTGATATTAAGATGTTTATGGCGGTACAAACTTGGGTACAAAATGATTACACTTATAAATTCAGAAAACTTTGTACCGCACAGGCACTTGTTTAGAACTAGAACTAAATCTTATTTTAACCGTGAGAATTTAGATGTTTAAAAGTGGTTAGCTGTAATTATCACCCCACTATTATTGCATTTATATATTTACCATTAATCACAAAATTTCTGTCATTAAACTTTTTTGCCGCTTACACATTCATCATTTATTTACGCTTATGTATCGATTAGGCCTCTTCATGTAATCGATATAGGAATATACCTGCTTTCCTTAGATATTTATCTCATGTCTTTACTTTATCTCATAGTAGTTCTATGAATCGGTAAGGTTGAGATTTAATAATAGGATGCACCCCTGACCCGCATTCGACATTCTAATTTTATCGGTTTTTCTATGAAAAAAAATTTCACTAGAAAGCTCCCTGCCTTCAACCTGCAGGAGATGCTTATTGTGCTTGCTATCATTGGGATATTGCTTTTACTGGCTATGCCCAAGCTCATGCCTTTGATTTCAAAGACAAAGGCGTTGGAGGCGCAAATTCAATTAAAACAAATTCACAATATGCAGACGATTTATAGCTATAGCTATTCCAAATATTCGGCAGAATTTGAAATGATAGATTTTGAGGTGCCAAAAACGGTTATTAATGGAGGTTTTGCCAATTATTCTTATGAAATCATTAGTGCTGGGCCTGGCATGTATAAAGCCAGAGCAACGGCAGTTGTCGATTTTGATAATGACGGTATTTTTAACATCTGGGAAATTACTGAAAATGGTGTACCAACTCAAATTGTAAAGGATTGATGGTGATTATAAAAATACTGTTACTTATATGCTTGTGCGCCATCTTTTTTCAGGATTATAAAGAGCGTATGGTTTATGGAATCCTCTTTCTTTTGGTGAGTGTAGGATTTGCTTTATTGCATATCCAAAATACTGGGATCTTTACATTTTTTATAAACGGAGCAATAAATCTTAGTTTGGTTATCGGTATGCTAGGGATTCTCTTTTTATATGCTCGTTTCAGATTCTCAAAATTGGCCTTTACAAGCGTTTTTGCGTGGGGAGATATTTTGATGCTGGTTATTTTAAGTTTGTCTTTTGCCCCCATAGCCTTTATCACATTTTTTGTCTTTGGCCTTTTGTTTTCTCTGCTCTTGCATTCTATTATGACAAGCCGCTTTATTGACACCTCGAGAAGTACGCTTTCGCGAAAGCCAACAATTTTAAACGCCCATCAAAAAAATAGCGTGCCACTTGCTGGATATTTATCCTTGTTTTTTGCACTTGTCTTTATTACGCACTGGTTAGGATGGTATCAACAATTATACATATTATGATAGCCACTAACGACATAGCATCATTTGAAGTTTCTGCACAATTGAGGCAGCTGGTACATCCAAAACAGGCCTATTCATATAGGATAGTTCCGTTCAATCAGTTTGAAAACACCTTATCACTTTATACTGATACCGATACTCCTCAAACACTACAGCAAGAGTTAAACATCATTCTTGGAGGTACAATTGTTTTGGAAAAAGTGAGCTCAGGTCAACTTGATAAATTGCTTAGCGTTAATTACGGTAAAAGTTTTGATCAAAAGGAAACGCTTCAACTTTCTAAAGATTTTTTAGAACAAATCCTTCAAACAGCAAAAGCTATTGGGAGTAGTGATATACATTTTGAGCCATTTGAAGAGAAGTGTCGAATCCGTTTTCGTTTGGACGGAAAATTAAAAGAACAGTACGATATTCCTAAATCTAGCTATCCTACCATAATCAATAAGATTAAAAATAGGGCCTCTCTAGATATTTCTCAAAACCGTTTGCCTCAAGACGGCCGTATTACGGTATCAACTGGGCAGGATGAATTCGATATTCGGGTTTCAACATTGCCTTCTTTAAATGGAGAAAGTATTGTACTAAGGATTTTAAGCAAGGATACTTCTGAAATTCAATTAACAAATCTCGGATTTAGTGATAGGGATTTGCGCAGCTTTCGCGAAAGCGTAAAAACCCCAAATGGAATTATATTGATATCAGGACCTACGGGATCTGGAAAAACTACGACCTTATACGCAACACTAAAGGAGCTAAATTCTCCAGCTCGAAAAATCTTAACGATAGAAGATCCCATAGAATATACTCTTGGGGGAGTCATGCAGGTACAGTTGCGTGAAGATATTGGATTGGATTTTGAAACCGCTCTCAAAACATTTTTAAGACAAGACCCTGATATTATAATGGTGGGCGAGATAAGAGATGTCAAAACGGCTAACATGGCTATACGTGCCGCATTGACTGGACATTTAGTTTTATCAACCATACATACCAATTCTGCTTGGGCAACAGTATCGAGACTAATCGATATGGGAGTACCAGCTCACTTAATTGCTAGTACACTTAATGTTAGTGTTGCGCAACGATTAGTGCGTAAACTATGTCCCAAATGCAAAACGAAACATCCCATTTCAAAAGATCTTTTTCCGATTCACTTTTCACCACCTCAAGGTATTAATCATCATTATGTCGCAGTAGGTTGTGAAGCCTGCTATTATACGGGATATCAAGGCCGTGTTGCTATTTACGAATTACTTCCAGTCACCAAGATATTGGCGCAACATATAAAACAAAACAAATTGTCAATAGATCAATACTTAGAAGAACAACAGATAAAAACACTGAGTGATCAAGCTTTTCATTTGATTTTGGAAGGAATAACCTCGGTCGATGAAGCCTTTTCACTGCTTTCTACCCATTAAATTATGAGAAAAATTTTCCTATTAATCTTTAGCCTCTTACTTGTTTCTGTTGTGTCTGGGCAAGATTATAACCCCGCACGTATTGCGCAAATAAGAAACAGTTTGCTTGCTTTAGAAACCGACATTCCAGGTCTTTCAGAAGAAATTGACATCGCTCTTCAACAAACGCAACTTTCAACATTTTTGATGGGAATATCTGAAGTGCACGGTATCAACATTGATGTTAATCCTTCCTTAAGCGCTGTAACTATCATAAATAACTTTAAAAAAGTTGCCGTAATTGATGTGCTTATCTACTTGTGTAAGGTGTATAATTTAGAAATCGATCTAACAGGGACCATTCTTTCTATAGACCAGTATAATCCGACTCCAACACCACCCGAAATTAGGGTTATCCCCATATCTTATGATCCAGCTTCGGCTTCTTTGTTTGCAGATCTACAAAATGACCTGTTGCCAGAGGTATTTAAAGAAATATCAAAAAAGTCAGGAAAGGGAATATTCTTTTCACAAGGCATGGAAAATGAACGATTATCGGCCTATGTTAAAGACTTACCATTTGACGTGGCGATGGAAAAAATAGCTTTTTCCAATAACCTAATCGTGACAAAAACTAAAGATGGCTTATATGAATTTGAGAAGAGGGCTTCTCTTGAAAACGGAACTGCTACTATGGCTAGTGATCAAAGGCCATCATACAGCAGGAGGTCAAATTTTTTCTTTGAGATACTAGATCAAGAGCGGCAGTTACTTGAGGTAGATTTGGAAAACGTCGCAATAGCCGATATTGTTTATGATATCGGAAACGCACTTTCGGTTGATATATTCACAGCCACACCTTTAACCGAGGCAGGAACAGCAACTGTGAGCGCAAGTAGAATCACCTTTGATCAACTACTTACCAATATTTTTGAAAGCAATCAAAAGCGACAACCTTCGGGTCAAGTAGAAGGGGTTAATTCTCAAAATAGAAACCCCAACACAAACTCAAATGATAAGGGCGCAACACAGCATTTTACGTATAAAAAAGAAAACGGTGTCTATTATTTTGGTACTAACCTTCAATTGTTATTGCGACAGTCTGAAATAGTTCCTTTGTACTACCGCTCTATTCAACTCCTAGCCGACCCTCAGCAAACAGGTAGATCGGTAGGCCGTACGGTAGGATTTAATCAATTGGGTACGGGATTGGGAACAGGCACCTTTAACACTACCAACAACTATCCAAATAGGGCCAGTACAGCTAGAAATCGCGGAAATCAATTAAACAACAGTGTCTCATCCAATGAAGAAGCCGAAACTATTGCATCCTTAATACCAGATGATATTACTTCTAATTTGAGTGTCTTGACCGATCCAGAGCTTAATAGTTTTATTGTAAGCGGGCCTAGTGCAGACATTTTACGTTTTAAAGCGTTCATTAAAAAAATAGATAAACCCGTCCCTGTAGTAATGATCGAGGTCATGATTTTGGATATTAACCGAAGCGCGACACTAGAGGCAGGGGTGGAATGGGGAATCGGAGAGCGTCCAACTACTACACAAGGCACGCTCTTCCCCCATTCTCAGGTTAGTCTTGGAGCCAAAACGGTTAATCGGATATTGGGCCGTATTGATGGCGCCAGCTTCTTTAATATTGGGAAGGTTGTGCCCAATTTTTATGCAAATATTAAGGCCATGGAAACTAATGGCATCTTAAAGGTGCGATCGTCACCCAGAATCACCACTTTAAACGGTCATCGCGCCTATTTTTCAAATGGTGAAACGAGTTATTATGAGGTGACCAACCAATCGTTCATAGGTACACAAAACCCAACAACTTCAGAAATCACTAACTACCAACCTATCGACGCCGAACTTTCTTTGGACGTCAAGCCTTTTGTGGCCGCAGATGGCGAAATCACAATGGATATCAAGGTAATCCAATCAAGTTTTAATGGAGAACGTATAGCCGAAGGAGCGCCTCCTGGTATAAATTCAAGAGAATTTACGTCGATTGTAAAGGCTAGAAACAACGATATTATTGTTCTGGGTGGATTGGAAGAAAAACGCACTAGTAATTCGGGAAGCGGGGTGCCATTGTTGGCTCGAATTCCGATTCTAAAATGGCTTTTTAGCAAGCGTGTACGTGAAGGGTCCAAGTCCAAATTAACAGTGTTGATTAAACCAACAGTAATCTTTTGATATGAGAGTAGGACTAGATCATATAGTAAGAGGACTGTCGTACCAATGTATCACTTTTGATACAGACGAAACGGCAAATGAAAAGCTGCATTATGTTTTAGCAAAAGTGCAAAAAGGGGAACTAAATATTCGTCAACAAACGTCTTATGCAGCAATAGAGGCTTGTATAGGTCAAATTGGGCCTTCCCCAAACATTCACTTAGTATTTAATAATCAACAGGTGATTCATAAGTCGTCAACTAGAATCAACGCGCCAAAAGAAGCTATCGTCCAACAGCTATTTCCGAGTTTAGATACCTCCTCATTTTATTATGAGATTTGCCATACTAAAACAACAACTTATGCCTCTGTATGCCGAAAGTCTTATATAGATGAAATTATCGAAATCTTGAGGTGTGAAAACTTCTTTATCACTCAATGGAGTATTGGACCTTACAGTATTCAGCAATTACTTCCCTTTTTATCGGTTCAAGACGCTATTTATATCCCAGGAATTGAGTTAGTCCTTAAAGATCAAGAGTTGGCGGGTGTAAATCACATCACCCATAATACTGTAAAGACCCATTACAATTTGGAAAATATGCAGATTCCCAATCAATATTTGCTCTCGTTTTCAGGTATTTTAAGATCATTTATCTCATTTGACTATAGCGAGGTAAGCAATGGTTTGTCTAAAAGAAAGGCGTATAAAAAAACCGCCCATCAGCACCGTTTTTTTAAACTAGGATTGCCTTGGGCAGTTGGTATTTTACTGCTGGTTTTCTCAATTAATTTTATGTTCTACAATCATTATTTCGGTGAGGTGCAACGGCTTCAAGAAGTGAGTATGGTCAATGAACTACAGCGCAAAAAAGTAATGCTAAAAGATTCTATTGTTAGAGTAAAAGAGAAGCGTTTTGAGGATGTAATTAAGTCTTC